>CAYMKA010000221.1:0-2559 GCA_964390935.1 uncultured bacterium | reverse complement strand
CCCGTTTGAAGCCGCCTTCCAAGACGACCCGTTTGCCGCCGCGTTCCAAACCATGCTATCCCGGAAAAAATCCAAGGAAGAGCAATCCGGACCCGGCAATCTCGACAAGGTGGACTTCAGCAAGTTGAGCCTTGTGAATTCGGAGGACATGGAAATCACGGTTGCGATCGACAGCATGGTCGCGCGGACACGACTGGATTACGCCAACCTCCTCGCGCTGCTTCGACAACGGTTCCAGCACTTGCTTCCGGATGTCGATCTTACCGACAGCAACTTTCCCCTGGATACCGGGTTTATCGCCCAGAATTTCCAGAATTGCATCAAGGCGCTGACGCTGACGGTCACACAGAAAGTCGTGATCCTCAAAGTCTTCCAGCAGGAGTTTCTGGCGCATCTCTGGCCGGCGCTGGAGGAAGCCAATCAATTCATGATTGACGCCGGTGTCCTGCCGGATCTCAAGGTGACCTACAGTGCGCCCAAGCCGGGTTCGGACGCGCCTCAGGACAAACCGAAGGAAAAGAAGGAAGAGAAGAAGCTTGATACCGAGGATATTTTCTCCTTCCTCAAAGACGTGCATGACATCAGCAAGAGCGGCGCCGCGGGCGGGCTCAGCGGTATTGCCGGACTGGGCGGCGGCGGACCGTCCGGCCCGGTGGTGACTGGCGCGACCTATCACGGCGGACAGTATGTGGGCGGCGGCGGCGTCGGCTTGTTGCCGGCGCAGGCGGTCGGCGGGAGTGTCGCTGCGGTTCCGATCGTTCCGGAAAATATTGCCGCGACGGCTCAGGTCCAGGCCTTGGCGACCGAGCAACTGGTCGGCCTTCTGTCCAAGCTGCAAGAGTTCCAGCCGAAAGCCAAACTGGCGGATGACGACTCGTCGCCGACTGTGACCCAAGTGCGGGATGGCATCCGCAAGAATTTGAAGTCCGATGACAGGACCGTCGAAGCGGTGCGCCAGGCCGATGAGGATGTGATCAATCTCGTCTCCATGCTCTTCGATTTCATCCTCGACGATGATGACCTGCCCACGGCCATGAAGGCCTTGCTGGGCCGTTTGCAGATTCCCCTGCTCAAGGTCGCCATCCTGGATAAGACGTTTTTCAACGCCGAAAACCACAAGGCCCGACAGTTGCTGAACCTGCTGGCGAAAGCCGGGATCGGCTGGAACCAGAAAGATCCGGGCGGCGATGCGCTCTACGCCAAGATTGAAGAGGTCGTTTTCCGGATTCTTAATGAATTCATTGACGATCTGAGCATTTTTGATGAGCTCCTGAAAGATTTCACGGACTTCTTCGAACAGCAGCAGAAGCGCGCCGAAGCCATCGACAAGCGCACGCGTGAGGCTGAGGAGGGCCGTGCCCGCGCCGACATGGCGCGCGCCATGGTGCAGCAGACCTTGAATCGCCGTCTGACCGGCCGGCAATTGCCCTTGGTGGTGGTCAAACTGCTTCAGGAAGGCTGGAAGCATGTGCTGTATATCAATTGCCTGAAGGAGGGCACTGAGTCCGAGGCGTGGAAACAGGCCGTCAAGGTGGTGGATGCCTTGGTCTGGAGCGTGATTCCGCAGCCGGGACCGGATTGGGTGACCCGTTTGCGGAACGTGTCGCCCAAATTGACCAACAGCCTGAAAAAAGGGTTGGCGGCCGTCAATTTCGATGCCTTGGCCACCGAGAGTTTGCTCCGGGAGTTGGCCCAGGTGCATATGGAGTTGATGGGCGGCCATACCATGCCCACGGTGACGGTGCTGGACCCGGAGGCGGCCAAAACCGAGGCGCCTGAACAAGGCGTCATCTCGGCCGACCAGATTAACCAGGCTGGTGCCGGACAGCAGGTGGCTGCCGTCGTGCTGCCAAGTGAAAGTATTTCTCCTGCGGTCTCTGAAACCCTTCCGAACGATGATGTCAACGTTCAGAAGGTGAATCAGCTCAATGTCGGAAGCTGGGTCGAATTCGTGCAGACGGATCGTCGGGACCGCCATAAACTCGTGGCGCGCATACGTTCGGTGGACAAGCTGATCTTCGCCAATCGACGCGGTATCAAGGTCGCGGAAATGACCTCCATGAAGCTTGCGGTGGATATGAGTCAGGGCCGGGCGCGCATCATCGAGGAAGCCCAGGTGCTGGATCGTGCGCTGGAGTCGGTGATCGGCAATCTGCGGCAGCTCAGCGAACAGCAGGCGAAGCCCTGAGGGCGCATGATGTCCATCATGGATGGCGAGGGATGGATTGCCGGAGCGAGAAGTTGTCCGTCGCCGAATTGCAATGACCGACCGCCGCATATGCCGGTGTCGCTCGTGGTTGTTCACGGAATCAGCCTCCCCCCCGGTGAGTTCGGTGGAGCGCATATTGATGACTTGTTCTGTAATCGTCTCGACCCCGACGGTCATCCCTATTTTGCCGCCATCGCGGGACTGAAGGTTTCCGCACACCTGCTGGTCCGTCGTGACGGCGAGGTGGTCCAGTACGTGCCGCTGACGAAGCGGGCATGGCATGCGGGCTCGTCCTCTTACAACGGTCGTGATAACTGCAACGATTTTTCAGTGGGCATCGAGCTGGAAGG
>CAYMKA010000220.1:0-2562 GCA_964390935.1 uncultured bacterium | reverse complement strand
ATTGGCGTTCTCATTTATATGTTTTTCTTAAACTGGATGCTGTTGGCTACATTTTTTATCATCATTCCTTTTTATATTTTAATTACTAATTACTTCGCCGGGCTTTCTAACCGTCTGACCAGCCAAATTCAGCGTTATGTCGGCAACATCACTTCCATGATGCAGGAAAATATTTATGGCATGAGTGCCATAAAAGCTTTTGTTCAAGAAGGGGAGCAGTTTAGAAAATTTGAGAACGAAAACTATCGTAACTTTAATTTTTCAATCAAACGTTTACGCATTATGGAATTACAGCAGCCTCTGCTTATTTTTATGCAATGGACTTTTATTTTTGTGTTAATCGGCATTGGGGGCGTTCAAATGATCAATGGCCAACTGGATGTTAAAGACTTCCTGGCATTTATTACCGCGATGGTTTTAATCGCTGAACCTGTTTATATTTTATCGAACATTACATTAACTAAAGAAAATTCATTGGTGGCGCTGCGTCGTGTAAACGAAATTTTAGAACAAATCCCTAGTGTTTCAGAACCTAAAACACCGGTTCCTTTACTTAATCCATCAGGCGAAATTGAGTTTAAAGACCTGTCCTTTCATTATCCTAATCACACTGACATGATTTTGAAAAAAGTAAATTTAAAAGTCGTCCCCAACAGTCTGCTAGCCATTGTGGGACCTAGTGGTGCGGGCAAAACAACTTTAGTTAATTTAATCCCTCGTTTTTATGACGCCACAGCGGGTGAAATTTTATTAGATGGCCAAAATATTAAAAATTATCATACAGCTAATCTGCGAAAACACATTGGCATTGTTTCTCAAGAAACAATTTTATTCAGTGGTTCTATCCGTGAGAATATTGCTTTTGGGAAGCCTGATGCTACTCAAGAAGAAATTGAACAAGCTGCCAAATATGCTCACGTTGATGAATTCGTCCAACTTTTTCCTTCTAAATATGCCACTTTAATTGGAGAAAGAGGCGTGCGTTTGTCAGGAGGACAAAAACAACGCATTTCCATTGCCCGGGCCATTCTCAAAAACCCCAAAATTCTTATTTTGGACGAAGCCACCTCGAGTCTCGATTCTCATTCTGAAAAAATGGTTCAAGAAGCTCTAGATCATTTAATGAAAAACAGAACAACGATTGTGATTGCCCACCGTCTTTCAACCATTAAAAATGCCAATCAAATTTTACTGCTTAATAAAGGAGTCGTAGAAGCGGTCGCTCCTCATGATGAACTTTTAAAAACAAATGAAACTTACCGCAATCTTTATGAGACACAATTTGCCAAAAAATAATAGAATCACTTCATGAAAAAGAAGTTGTTTCTTTCTTCGCTTTTACTTACTTTTCTAGCTATTTTTTTATGCGCCACACCTGCTAAAGCAGTCTATGAACTTACTAGCGAAGTTCAAAAAGAATATTTAGCCAACAAACAACTAATACAAAAATATCCTAAAAGTGCTGCCTATCAATTTAACTATGCGGTGACATTGGCTTATATGGGAAAGCTCGAGGAGGGAGCGACTGCATTAAACAAAGTGACTGACCTGGACTCTAAATTTGTTAAAAAAAACCTATCTTCTTATGTTTTAGCCGCTAAAAAAGCTCCTCAAGACTACCGGGTCCGATTTCGTCTGGCTTTTTTGTATTACTTTAATAATGACTTTGATAAGGCCTATAAAGAATTAGATGTCATCTCTCAAAATGCTGATGAAAGTTATTTAAAAGCCTGGGCGCTGGGTTATATGGCCGTTATTCGTGGAGACAAACAAAAAAGATGGAAAGAAGCCCTTGATTTGGTAAATCGAGCCCTGGATTACGAACCCGAAGCTTATGGTTTACATGCCGCTCTCGCCATTGCCCAAAAAGAAAATGGCAATACGATAGGGGCAGTCGGTTCTTTAATGAAAGCACTTAGTTTGCGCGGTGACTTTGAAAAATACGAAAAAAAAGTATTTGGTGAAAACTAAACTTCAATATTTTTTAGCTTTTCTGTTGGCCCTCGTTGTTCTCGCGGTTATCTGCATTTTTATTTTAATCAAAAAAAAGGACAGCCAACGCAAGTGCCGGCTTCGGTCGAAAAAGTTCCCTCCGAATCGCCTTCCGACAAGCAGTCAGATTATCTTTTTCACGAAATGAAGATGGTCGAAATTTCAGGCAGACAAAGATTTTGGGAGATTAATGCCTTGGAGTCAGCAGTTCAAAAACACAGCATTTTTTTAACAACCATGACCGGCTATTTGTACTCAGAAAACAGTCCTTCTGTTTGGTACGAAGCCCCCCACGGGCGCATTAAAATGAAGGATCGTTTTTTTTATTTGTATCGAGGATTTCTAAAAACCATTCCCCCCCATCCTTACTGGAAGCTCACTGCGGACAATATTTTTTTATTGCCATCCAATGGCAAAATTCAGGCAGAGGGAAATCCTAAATTAGAAAGCAAAGAAATCATTGGCACCAGTTCATTAATTTATACCAAGACTTCTTTTAATGATTTTATTATGCAAAAAAATGCCCAAATTTTTCAAATTTCTAATTTAGAACAAAAACCTGCGACGCTC
>CAYMKA010000219.1:0-2582 GCA_964390935.1 uncultured bacterium | reverse complement strand
GTTTGTGTTTGGGCGCGGCGGAGAAGAGTGTGAGTTTTTAACAAAAGTAAATATTGCTTATGAAGTCGTTCCAGGTATTACTTCGGCGGTCGCTGTTCCGGCCTATGCAGGAATTCCTTTGACTCACCGCGAACTGTCCTCAAGCTTTGCTGTTGTGACGGGGCATTACAAGGAAGGCTCCGCTCAAAACGAAGTCCAAGTTCCCGTGGCAGATACACTGGTTTATTTAATGGGCGTCGATAATATTGAAAATATTGTAAAAGCTTTAATCAGCAAAGGTTGGAGTAAAGAAAGTTTGGTGGCGGTGATTCAGTGGGGGACGACCAATGTTCAAAAAACAATTACGGCCACTCTTGAAACTGTCGCTGAAAAAATAAAATCTAAAAATATCACTTCCCCTGCAGTGATTGTCGTCGGACCAGTAGTTGCTCTGCGCGATAAAATATTATGGTTTGAAAGCAGACCCCTTCTCGGAAAAAAAGTCATTATTACCCGCACCCAGGCGCAAGCTTCTAAATTAAGAAAAAAACTAGAAACTCTAGGGGCGGTGGTGATTGAATATCCCACAATTGAAATAAAACCACTCATTCATGAAAGTATTGTGACAACCGCTATTCAAAGTCTTAAGAGATATCACTGGGTGATCTTTACATCTGCTAACGCAGTGAGTTTATTTTTTGAAAAACTTAAAGATTTGGGAGATGACTTGCGTGCCTTAGCGGGTGTCAAAATTGGGGCGATTGGTCCCGTGACCCGATCTGAAATAGAAAAATTTAATTTAAGAGTCGATTATTCGCCGTCAGAATTTATTGCAGAGAAATTTGTTAAAGAATTTCCAGAAAGTGTTAAAGGGCTTTCGATTCTAATTCCCCGAGCAAAAGTCGCTAGAGAAATTATTCCTGAAACCATGACTAAGCTTGGTGCCAAAGTTCAAATTCTTCCTTTATATGAGACCGTTCGCCCGGCCAAACCACTTAGCGAAGATGAAAATATTGAGGATGCAGATTGGATTACGTTTACCAGCAGTTCAACGGTTGAAAACTTTTTAGAAATGGAAAAACTGCCTAAAAATATTAAAGTTGCTTCTATTGGACCGGTGACTACTGATGCTCTCAAAGCACATGGAGTGACTCCTACCGTTGAAGCCAAACCCTATAACTTAGATGGTTTAGTGCAGGCGATGATAGAATCCTAAAATGTCATTCCCTCAAACGCGCCTTCGAAGATTACGTGAAAATGCTGTGCTGCGTGAAGCATTACAAGAAGTAAGACTTCATCCCACTGACTTTATTCAGCCATACTTTGTCGTCGACGGCGAAGAAGTTAAAAAAGCCATTAAGCTGATGCCTGGCATTTATCAATATTCGATCGATCAACTTTTAAAAGAATTAGAGACGGCGACTAAATTAGGAATTAATAAAATTTTGTTGTTTGGTGTATTAGAAGCTGATCAAAAAGATGAAAAGGCTTCTGAAGCTTACAATCGCCGCGGCATTGTTCAAGAAGCAGTTAAGGCCATTAAAGAAAAATTTCCTGAACTTTATGTGATTACCGATGTTTGCTTATGCGAATATACCGATCATGGTCATTGCGGAATTTTAGAAGATGGAAAAGTGTTAAATGATGAAACATTAGATTTGCTGGCAAAGACTGCCGTATCACATGCCGAAGCGGGTGCTGACATGGTTGCGCCGAGCGACATGATGGACGGAAGAGTACAGGCCATTCGTGAAGCCCTTGATGAAGCTCACTTTCCTTCTGTTCCAATTATGAGTTACGCCGTGAAATATGCGTCAGGACTTTATGGACCATTTAGGCAAGCTGCAGGTACTGAAGATTTTAAAGGCGATCGCAAAACATATCAGATGGATTTTGCTCGCAACACTGCTGAAGCGGTGCGTGAGGCAAATATCGATGTGGATGAAGGTGCTGATTTAATTTTGGTGAAGCCAGCCGGAACCTATCTCGACATTATTCGAGAACTTAAAAATAATATTCAAACTCCTATTGTGGCTTATCAAGTTAGCGGTGAATACGGAATGCTCAAAGCTGCCGCTCAGGTGGGTGTGGGCGATTTACAAAAAATGGTTTTAGAATCTTTAATTGCGATTAAAAGAGCTGGAGCAAGCTTAATCATTACCTACTTTGCAAAACAAATATTACAAGAACAATGGCTAAAGTCTAAGATTGAATTCTAAATAGATGCTTAATAATAAATCTAAACTTCAATTCGAAATTGCTAAAGATTTTTTTCCTGGCGGAGTTAATTCGCCTGTCCGTGCTTTTAAATCGGTCGAGCTCGATCCGCCGTTTATTAAAAAAGGCAAAGGTGCTTACTTAACTGATTTAGATGGCAATAAATATATTGATTATGTTTTATCGTGGGGACCGTTAGTTCTAGGCCACGCTCATCCCAAAGTTTTAGCAGCGATTAATAAAGCGGCTAAAAATGGCACCAGCTTTGGCGCACCGCACGAATTAGAAATCAAACTTGCTAAAAAAATTCAAACACATTATCCGCATATTCGAAAATTACGTTTTACCAGCTCTGGCACCGAAGCCACCATGTCGGCACTGCGTGT
>CAYMKA010000218.1:0-2605 GCA_964390935.1 uncultured bacterium | reverse complement strand
CCTTTATTATTATTGTGACACTAAAAATTTATTTTACTCTTCTGAATTAAAATCGATTCGCAAGGCTGTTGCACAAGACTCATGTGATCCTGAAATGTTTTATACTTACCTTCGTTTCCAATATATCCCTGAGCCTCATACGCCTTTTAAAAATATAAAAAAATTACCGGCCGGTCATTACTTAGAAATCGATTTAATAAAAAACAAAGCAAGTTTACAGTCTTATTTTGAACTTTTAGATGCAAAACCTTTAAGTGAAAATCCTGAAAAACGAGTTCGCCAAGAGTTGGAAAACCTAAGCCCGCTCATTATTCGTTCTGATGTCCCAGTCGGCATTTCGCTCTCGGGAGGAATTGATTCTTCAGCAATTGCAGCCCTGGCCAAAAAATATTCTCCAACCCAATTACATGCTTTTAGTATTGGCTACGAAGATCGTCCCGTCATGGACGAAAGAAACATGGCCAAAAAATTAGCCACACAGCTTGGGCTCAATTATTTTGAAAAAGAAATTAAAACCAGTGAAGTAGTTAAAGATTTCCCTAAAATGGTTTATTACTTGGATGATCCAATAGGCGATATTGCTGCTTATGGCTACTTTGCGGTGTGCCAATTGGCCAGAGAACACAAAGTGCCGGTGCTTCTTTCGGGATTCGGAGGCGATGAACTCTTTGGCGGTTATTTTTGGACAAGAGAAGCGCTTTTAAGAACGAAGATAAAAAAAACTTTGAGAAAATTTTTACCCTGGATAGACCGTACCTATCACTTTTACGAAGGCTTTCCTGGTTTTAAACCCAGCCAAAAATGGATTAAACAATTAGGGGCATCTGCTTTTGCTGAACACAATAAAGTTGTTTACAAATTTTTTCCAAAACTGACTGATGTGGCTTCAAATATTTCTCTAAAAATATTTGAAGCCATGTGCCAAACCTGGCTTTACTCTAACTGCATTGCCTTGGGAGACCGCATGAGCATGGCTCACAGCATCGAAATGCGCCTGCCTTTGGTTGACGCTCAATTAGTTGAAACAGTTATTGGATTAAAAAAAGGACATCCCGAAGAGCCGACTCTTCCCCATAAAAAATGGTTTATCGATGCGATCAAAGATTTACTGCCTGCTGAAATTTTTAATCGTCCTAAAAGAGGTTTTACGCCTCCTACACAACTTTGGCTTAAAGAAATCGTAAAACATTATCAAAAATATTTAATAGATGGTTTTTTAGTTCAGCAAAATTTATTTAATCAAAATAAAATATTAAAATTTATTGAGAAAGCCAAAGATCCGGTAAGACTACATTTTGCTTATAAACTAGTGTTACTAGAATTGTGGGGGCGCATGTATGTAAATGGGCAAAGGTATCAAGATCTCGCATGATTAAACTCGCTATTTTTACTCCGGAGTTTTGTTACCCTTCAGAAACTTTCATCATTGATTCCACAAGGTTAGATCCAAAACATTTTGAAGTGAGTATAGTGACTTTTAAACTCACTGACTTTGCAAAAAAGAATTTATCTAAAAAAATAAAAGTGCATGTGATTACTGAATCAAAGCTGGATGAAACGTTAAGCACCTTTGACATGATTCATGTGCATTACTTAAATAACTTAAGATTATTATCTTTAAATACGATTAAGAATAATTATGTTTATGTCACTTGCCATGGGGAAGATGTTTTTAAATATGGCCGAGATTTTTTTTATCGACTCCAATTAAAAGACAAAGTTAAAGCTGTTGCTCAATTTTTGCCAGTCTCTCAAAACTTAGCCTTAGATCTCAAACAAAAATTTAAAATAAAACCTTACCAAGTTCGCGTCATGCCGCTGGGCATTGATCTCAAAAAATATTTATTTAAACCTAAAACAAAACTTTCTAACCCGTTAAAGTTAGGAGTTGCCGCACGATTAGTTGAATACAAAGGTGTCGATGATTTATTAAAAGCAGGACAACTTTTAAAAAGCAGCGGACAGAAATTTGAGATTCATATTGTGGGCAGCGGCCCTGATGAGAAAAAATTAAAAAAATTAGCTCATCAATTAGGAGTTTCTAAAAATACATTTTGGCATGGCTGGTTGAGTGGAAAATCCTTAATATCAAAATTAAGAACTTTTGATATTTATGTGGCCCCGTATAAAACTGCTCGCGACGGCGCCAAAGACAGCATGACCATGATTTTAAAAGAAGTGATGGCTTTGGGAATTCCGATTATTTCTACAACTAATTCTGCAATTCCAGAACTCATCACACATGAAAAACACGGACTGCTTGTCTCCGAGAACAATCCTCAGGCCTTAGCTTCAGAAATTGAAAATTTAATGCAAAATAAAAAAATAAGACAAAAAATAGTTTCTGAAGGCCGAAAAAGAATTCAGAAAGACTTTAATTTAAAGAATCAGACTCAGCAGTGGCTGCTTTTAAAATTGTTTCAAAATCTTTAGCCATTCTTTTAAAATTTCCATAGTTTTTAGCAAAATGCAGGCCTTTTTTAGATAAGTTTTTTAGCTTAGCTTTATTTTTTAACAACTTTTCGATAGTGGCGGCCAATTTTTGAGGCGAAATTTTAGGAGAAACCAGTTCGGCATGTTTAAATTGATCGACAAGCTCTGGGAT
>CAYMKA010000217.1:0-2622 GCA_964390935.1 uncultured bacterium | reverse complement strand
TTAGCAAAAGAGCTAACCATCTCGGTAGAGATGTGTGGCAGTGAGCATTTTTTTAGTCAACGAGATAGCGTAAGTCGTTTATTTCAGGGCAAAAAACAATGGTTAATGGAGCGTTTTTATCGACAAATGCGTCTTCAACACCATATTTTGATAGATGAGCAACAACAGCCGATAGGTGGCCAATGGAACTTTGACCACGATAATCGTAAGCCGTGGCGTAGTCAACCCGTTTTACCTAAAACATGGCCGATTCATCATCAGCACAGTCAGTTATGGCAAACAATTCAACAAGCAGGGGTGAATAGTTTTGGTCAAGTCCCTACAGAGGATATGCCTTGGCCGATTAATAGAGCTGAGTCATTAACATTACTTACGCAGTTTATTAAAGAGTCTTTGCCATATTTCGGTGACTATCAAGATGCCATGACCGTACACAGTGAGCGATTATTTCATTCTTTATTGTCTTTTGCTTTGAATTGCAAGATCCTCCATCCATTCGAAGTGATTCAAGCAGCAGAACAAGCATATCAACAAGGGCAAGCACCATTGACGGCTGTTGAAGGTTTTGTAAGACAAATTTTGGGTTGGCGTGAGTATGTACGTGGTGTCTATTGGGCAACTATGCCCCAGTATGTAGACCATAATTATTTTCAGCATCAACGTGATTTACCGACATGGTTTTGGACAGGCCAAACCCAGATGCGTTGTTTGGCACATGCCATAGGGCAATCGTTAACACAGGCGTATGCCCATCATATTCAGCGTTTAATGGTGATTGGTAATTTTGCTTTGTTAGCAGGCTTAAAACCACAGGCTGTCCATCAATGGTATTTAGGTGTCTATATAGATGCATTTGAATGGGTCGAGTTACCAAATACCTTAGGAATGAGCCAATTTGCCGATGGTGGACATTTAGCCACTAAACCTTATGTGTCATCAGCCAGTTATATCGACAAAATGAGTGATTATTGTCAAGGCTGTCACTACAACAAAAAACAACGTATTGGTGAAAAAGCCTGCCCATTTAACAGTTTATATTGGCATTTTTTTATACGTCATCAAGAATTACTGAGTAAAAATCCACGTTTAGGGATTGTCTATAAACAAGTTAGTAGTATGACAGAGGCGCAAAAAGAGGATATAAATCAACAGGCTGATGTTTATTTAAGAGAGTTAGATAATTTATAGGATATAATAGCTAAGATTTTAGTTTAGAGTGTTAACGAATGTATGCGTCAATCAAAGGATTGTGTATCTTTATTATGTTCGGCTTGTTAGCGGCCTGTGGTGGCGGTGGTGGAGACACTGAACCTCAGCAAACGACTAATCAATTGCAGCAATCTACCAACAATCCCTCAAACACAGCTACTACTCCTAATATAAGTTGTCGTTTAGGACAAATTAATATGAATGGCGTTTGTCGTTCGGCAGAAAATGTGTGCACGGCGGACGCTGAAAAAATTTGGGTACGTGGTTATTTAGATGACTTTTATTTGTGGTACGACGAAATTCCTGAGCGAAAAGTAACAGACTATGCCACACCGGGTAATTATTTTGATGCGTTGTTAGTCAAAGACAAAGATAGATTTAGTTATACTATGTCAAAAGAAGAAGCTGAGGGCTTTTTTGAATCAGGCTTACAATTAAGTTATGGCATATTATGGGCATATGACCAAGATAATTATTTACGCGTCAGATTTGTTGAGCCAAATTCTGCGGCAGCTCAAGCAGGGGTCATGCGTGGTGATTATGTGGCTAGCTTAAATAATCAAGAAATAAATACCTTGAGTTTTGAGCAAATTGAGCAGTTATTAAAACCACAGCCGCTGGTTCAGCTTTCTATAAAATTTTTAGATGTTGGTAAAGGTTATTATAAAACGGCGGTATTAACAGGACAAAATTTGGTCACTTCACCTGTGCCTTATTATCATGTTCTTACAAATAACAACAACGTCCAAGACAAAGTAGGGTATTTATTATTTAACGAACATATTGCGACTGCATCTGACCCTTTAGTAGAGGCAATCAGCTATTTTAAGCAACAACAAATTAGCGATTTGGTTTTAGATTTACGTTTTAATAGTGGCGGTTATATGTATGTCGCTAATGAACTAGCCGCAATGATTGGTGGTAAAAAAACGGCCAATAAGTTGTTTCAGCGTTATGTATTCAACAAAAAGAATCCTTCTGAGTATGAGTATTTTGACACAAAGTCATATCCATCTAATCAAACATTACCCTATCTTAATTTAAAGCGATTATTTGTGCTAACTTCTTCCGAGACTTGCTCTGCCAGTGAAGCGATTATTAATAGCTTGTCTCCTTTTATTACAGTGATTAGAGTGGGGGAAACAACTTGTGGAAAGCCTTATGGTATGGCTAGCGAAAATAATTGTGATACCCGTTATTTTGCAATTAACTACAGAAGTGAAAATGCTTTTAGTCAAAGTGTACCAACAATAGGTTATGCACCTACTTGTTTGGCTTATGAGACTTTGAGCGATGCTTTAGGTAATCCACAAGAGGGTTTATTAGCTAATGCCTTGTATTATCGAGAAAATAACACCTGTTTTGTGAATAACTCGCTTCAAAGTGTTAAAATGGCTAACTCAACTTTAATTA
>CAYMKA010000216.1:0-2651 GCA_964390935.1 uncultured bacterium | reverse complement strand
AACGGCGGCAGTTTATTACAGGCACAGCCGCCAGTTTATTAACCGCCTGCCAAGATTATGGCTCATGGCTTGATGTGCCACCGTGGTTGCCGATGAGTGTCCTTAAACCTGCGATGCAGCAAGGCCATTATTTACGTCACCTTAAACAATTACCTATTCCTCAAGGTCAGCGTCGTATTGGTACGTTGATTATTGGTAGTGGCATTGCAGGGCTAACAGCGGCATGGCGCTTACAACAGCAAGGTTATCACGACTTTTTATTGCTGATGGGTGGTGAGCGATTTGGTAATGCTAATGCAGGTCAATGGCAAGACGTGCCTTATCCACGCGGCGCGCATTATTTACCCTTACCCACCCTAGAGTCCACCCATATTCGGGAGATGTTGGCCGCATGGCAAATTATTGAAAAAGATGCCTTTAGCCTGCGACCAACTTATGATGAGCTATCTTTAGTCCACGCACCTGATGAGCGAATTTTAATTTACCAACAATGGCATGATGGTTTATTAGCACACCCCGACAAAAACAGCCAAAGTCAACAACAACGCTTTTTTCAGCTTATGAATGACTATCAACAGCAACGTGGCAATGATGGCAAGCCTGTTTTTACCATTCCACTTGCCAGTTGCTCAATGGATGAAACATGGCGAACCTTAGATAAATTAACTTTTGCTCAATGGCTAAAACAACAAGGTTTTAACGATGCTGCCTTAGGTTGGTATTTAGATTATGCCTGTAAAGATGATTATGGTTTAGATAGCCAACAGATTTCGGCATGGGCAGGCATTCATTATTTTGCCAGTCGTCATGGCTTAGCGGCTAATGCTAGCGATAACACCGTATTAACGTGGCCTGATGGCTTACACCATCTCGCCGCAAAAATGTTGCCAAATCCTCAACAGTTAGTCGATGGCTTTGCCCTGAATATTCAAGAACAAAAAGATGGCGTAAATGTGTTGTATTTGGATACGACATCAAACAAAATTTTTAACATCAAGGCGCAACAAGTTATTTGTGCCACGCCTTTACACGTCACCAAACATTTACTGCCTCAACTTAACAGCGATGGTATCGACTGGCAACAAGATATGCCTGTTCATGCACCGTGGTTGGTGAGTAACTTTTATTTAGATAAATTTCCGCAAGAGCTAAAAGGTAATAGCTTGGCTTGGGATAATGTGATTTATGGTAGTCCACATTTGGGTTATGTGGTTGCCACCCATCAATGGTTACGCGCAGCTAAACCGCAATACACCGTGTTTACCGCTTATCATGCCTTTAATTCGGCTAGCACCGCCACCCGTCAATGGTTGAGCAAGGCAACCACGAGCGAACTATTAGAGATAGGTATTGCTGATTTAAAAACTGCTTACGGTACACAGTTATGGACAAGTGTTAAAGGAGTGGAGTTATGTGTACGCGGTCATGCAATGGCTGCGCCTACTGTTGGCTTCTTAAATAATAAAAGTCGTCACTATTTACAACAAGCCGATGGACGTATTTTGTTTGCCCATAGTGATTTGTCGGGCTATTCGATTTTTGAAGAAGCCGCTTGGTGGGGTTGGCAAGCGGCGAATAAGATTATTGGCTCGTAGCGCAAACGTTAACAACTTATACCAAATAAAAAAACGTCAAGACAATCAATATACTAACAATAGCCAGAATCATCAAATTGGTATTTTGATAGTTTGTTGCCAAAGCCATACTATTTCCATCAACCAAAATATCTTCTTGATTAGCTTCATCTGCTTTTTGCAACATTTCCACCAAATTAGCAGTCATTTGGTCGTTAAATTTATAAGGATCAAACTTGGTAATACCATGTTGACGCAAGAAACTTCTCACCTCATTATCGATTGTGGCGTACTTCATTTCCCAGCTACTAAAACCAGAACTTACTATGGGTTGGTAGCTCAATATTTTTAAATCTTTATGACGACTATCCTTTAATAATTTCTCAAATAATAAATCTATTTGTTCTTTTTTACCTTCCAAACACTGAAAAAAACAACCATTACCATAATATAGCGCTCCTACTAAACCTGCTTTTTTGTTAGATTCGCGCGCTGTATTTAAGATTTGTGCAATATTACCATCAACACCACCCTCATTAAGAAACGGCTTAAAGGTTGAACGACTCGCATAAGTTAGTCTATATAATGGCTGAGTTGACATAAATCACCTTTGTTTGTTTAAAGCTAACTAAAGCTTGTTAGATTTTTGTATAGTACAAAAACAATATTCGCATATAATTTTCATGGATTTAGTTATACAAAATATGGACAAAAACATTTTGTAGATAAAACAATAAATTAATACGACCAATGGTTAATCGTGTATTTTTAGGTGAGTAAATTTAGTTTTTTGATAACTGTCTATTTTTTCAATCTAACCACAGCACATCTTGTCTTTATCCATCAAATAATTGGCATTTTTTCCAAAGAGCGACATACTATTTGTCTATAAGATAACAACATAAACTTTTAAAAGAGAAAGATCATGCCTTACGCGCTTAGCCCTTTAGCCAAAGAACTCAAACATCTAGAACAACGCGGTGACTATTTAGCCGTTATCAAGTTGGTTAGAGAGCAATTAGCACAAAACAAGCGAACTTTTGCTGATCCTTACGTCAAAGAATGGATTGGCAAACG
>CAYMKA010000215.1:0-2686 GCA_964390935.1 uncultured bacterium | reverse complement strand
CGAAGTCATCCTCGTAGATAAAGTCATTCCCGGTGTTGTATGGCGGGTCGATATAGATCATCTTGACCTTGCCGAGGTAGTTTTCCTGTAGCAGCTTTAATGCATCGAGGTTGTCACCTTCGATGAACAGATTCTTCGTGGTATCGAAGTCCACGCTCTCCTCGCGGCAAGGCCGCAGCGTCTTGGCAATCGGCGCATTTGCCGTGAGCAACGCCTCACGCTTCCCAGGCCAGTTCAGGTGATAACGTTCCTGCGGCCCCTCGACAATCGATTCAGCCAGTTCCTGGCGCAACTGGTCGAAATCCACCGCCAGCTTCACGGTGCCGTTCTCGCCCTTGGCCTCGGTGACGCAGCCTGGAAACAGATCACGAATACGGGCGACGTTGTTTTGGGTCATGTTAGGCGAGTGCATTTTTAGTTTGTTCATGAGTTTAGTCCGTATCTTGGCTAGCTTGCTTGAGTTCGGCAAACTTGGCAGCCATGGTGGGGTTGCCACGGGTTAATTTTTTAATGGTTACGTCCTGCGCTTTGTCGTTAGCAAGCCGCAGGTTGCGGTCGGCACCCAGCAGGGCATCTTTGGTTTTTTGTAGATGGTCTATGGACTTGTCAATCTCTTCAATGGCTTTTTCAAACCGTTTGGAGGCTAAGTCGTAGTTACGGGAAAAAGCTTCTTTGAACGTGTCTAGCTGGTTTTCAAAATTGGTGATGTCGATATTCTGCGACTTTACCAAGGCTAGCTCGGTTTTGTACTTGAGTGAATTCATAGCGGCGTTACGCAGCAGCGTAATGATCTGGATAAAGAACTGCGGCCGAACCACATACATCTTGGGGTAGCGATGAGATACATCAATGATACCCGTATTGTAGAGCTCACTCTCTGGCTCCAGCAAAGATACGAGTACCGCGTATTCGCAGCCCTTTTCTATACGGTCTTTGTCTAACTCTTTGAGGAAGTCTTCGTTTTTTTTCTTGGTGGCAGTGCTGTCACTTTCGTTTTTCATCTCAAACATAATCGAAACAATTTCGGTACCAGCTTCGTCAGAGTCCCTAAAGATGAAGTCGCCCTTACTGCCGCTGCGGGCATCGTTATCTTTTTCAAAGTAAGCGCGAGGAAAGGCTGTGGCGCGGATGCGGTTAAACTCTATCTCACAGTGCTGCTCCAGTGTTTCACCCACCATTTTGGTGGATAATTTTGCCTTGAGGTCTTTCAGGCGTTCGATTGCGTCTTCGCGTTCTTTGATCTGTAGCTCGTATTTTTCTTTGAGCGACTGTTCAGCTAGGCGTTTTTCCAGCTGGGCTTGTTCAAAGCGGTTTTTGAACTCGTCCCGCTGCTTTTCAATCTCGCTCAAGGCTTGAGTGACGGCCAGTTGCTGGTCTTTTGTGGCCACGTCGAGTTGAGCGCGCAAGGCTTGAATTTCGGCGGCACTGGCCGCGTTGGCCTGCTGTAAGTCGGCCAACCGCTGGGCTTGTGCCAAGGCGACGGAGGCTTCGTTGTCGCGCTTGGCTTGCTCCAACTGGTGCGCCAATGCATCACGCTCTTTCTCGGCGCTGCTGAGCGCCTGAGCAACTGCCAGTTGCTGCGCTTGATTGGCTGCAGCCACCTTGGCTTGCAAAGCTTGAATTTCTGCATCTTTGGCCGCCGCCGCGCGCTGCAGTTCGGTGGTCAGCTGTGCCTTGGTCAGCTCGACCGCGCTCTGTTTGTCCTTCTCTGCCAGTTCCAGCCGTTCGTGCAGCTGCTGCTCAAACGCGCTGTCACGCACTTGATTCAAAATATCGGCGTAACCTGCCTCATCAATCTTGAAGGCTTTTTTGCAGTGGGGGCAAATGATTTCATGCATGTCTATTTTCCTTTAGAGTTTTAGTTTATCAAGTTCTGATTTTATATTACGCAGCTTAGCGTTTATCTCTACCTTACGGTTAAATTGCTTTTCTTTGGCGAGTTTAGTCGCTAATTTATCCACTTCACGCTGCTTTAACGTAAGCAGCTCAACGCGGGCAATCAACTCAGCAAGGCTTTCTTGCGGGCGGGCAGGCAAAGGCATCAGCCGCAACAATAGCTGCCCGTATAAGCCAGCCAAATCAATCGCAAGCGGCATGGCGGCACGTTGCGTATTGCTAGGTAGCCACGGTGTGGCAAAGTAGTCACTCAACAACCAAGCACTCTCATTGCTTGGGTTGGGGCGTTTGTAGGCGGCTACTACCTGCACTTGACCATCAAAAATCAGCTCAAACACAATAGGAAACTGCACCGCGCCATCAATACAACGCAACACGTCAAAATCTAAGGTTGGCGTTTTGAGCTGAATGGCAAACACCTGAATCTCTGGTACTTCTGGCTTGGCAGCTAAATTAATGGTTTCGGGTGCTAACTTGTATTGCCAAACAATCTGCTCGACCTGCTCTACAAACAAATCCTTTAGGCGCGTGTTAGCTCCGCTGTGCTCATAAATTTTGTTTTTGGGTAGCGTGCGCCCAAAAGCGGCTTGCTTGGGGTAAGCAACAAAAGCAAGATGCGCGGACTGGCTCATCCAACCTCCTGAATCACCAAAAACGTAATCAGTTCAAAATCATCCAATCCAGCGATGGTATTGACCAGCGCGGTGGTCTTGCCGCCGCTGAACAGACTATCTAAGTCTTTTTCTTCTTTTACATCAATCATTGAGCGAATAGTCTTGCCAAGCAAATC
>CAYMKA010000214.1:0-2689 GCA_964390935.1 uncultured bacterium | reverse complement strand
AACAAACGGCACTGGTACAACAAGCCAGTAGTCGTCCTTTGGCGAGTATTGAGCGTGAATTAACACGTTGTCAGCAAGAAATTGTTAACACTGAGCGAGAACTAGCCTCATTGAGCGATAATTTGTATTTGGCCTTATAACAGCAACTCGAATTACAACAACTTGATCTTATAAATAGGCTGTTTAACAAACAAGTGATGTTATTAGATAGTCAGCATTATCAATTAAATAGCACGTTATTTACGCAATGGTTGAGTAAAAACGCCATAGAAAACCTCGAGCTAGCAGGTTTAACCTTAAAGCTAGAGCAAATTAGCGCACAACACAGTCAGTCAAGTGCCGAACAACTCCAACAGCGATTACAAGAGCTTAAACAAACATTAGCAGATTATCAGCAACAAGTTGCAGCTGCCAAAGCCATCGAGCAAGCTAAACAACGTAAATTAGCCTTAGCACAAGAAGTCAAACATATTGAGCGTGATTTGGCAGATTTTGATGAACTAACAGGCTTAAATAACAGCAGCGAGCAACGCCAGCAACAACAGCAGCAGTGCCAACAACAATTAGCCAGTATTGACAGTCAACTGACACAGTTTCAAGCATACTACCAACAACAGCAAACACACGCTAGTCAGCTGAGTGAGAAACTCACCCAACTTAACGATAAACATCAAGAGATTAACCGTCAACGTAATCAACGCAAAGATGATGCAGTCGTATTTGCTTATTTAGATGAATTGCCCCATCAACCGTGGCTGACTATCAGCGAACCTGTGTTAGATGACTTAGCGAATAATTTAGCTGCCTATCACAAAGACTGCCAAACGCTGATTAACCTCGATGAGCAAATGAAAACGCGTTTAGCTGAGTTACACGCAGGAGGCTTAACTAAGTTTCAGTACAGCGAACAGCCAGAACAAGAAATTAGAAGAATTATTGAATTTGCAGAACTTTTACCCCAAGAAGCTCAATCTTTAGAGCGTAAGGCGCGTGATGCAGTCATTAATGTGACAGTGTGTTTGCGTCAATTGCGAGATGGTTTGTTGACTTTTAAAAGCAAAATGAAAGAGTTTAATAATTTAATCAATCGTCGTCAGATATCTGATTTATCTAAATTCAAAATTGAGCCGCAAGAAGAAACAGCATTAGTTGAGGCAATTAATTTATTAATTAACACAGCGGAAAAGGTGAACACAGGTGATACCTTTGAACTATTCAATCAAGCTAGTGTCCTAGATGATGAGGCTCTCAATAGAGCTAAAAATTTGTTAGTAGGCGAAGGTAAGGCGCATGATTTTTTAAGGGTAGAACATTTATTTAGACTCTCATTTATTGTAGCAAAAATGAATGGTGCTCCCGAAAGTTTTGAGGATATAGATAGTGCAGCTTCTAATGGTACGGTATTGATGGCTAAGTTGGTAACAGGTTTAGCTCTATTACATTTAATGCAGGATAAACGTCATCAAGTACGTGCGGTCTGTTATTTAGATGAAGCCTCTGCTTTAGATATACGCAATCAAAAAATCCTTATTGATACAGCTGAAGAATTTGGATTCTCATTAATTTTTGCCTCACCAACCCCACTCATTACTGCGCGTTATTGTGTCCCTATTAGCCGTCATCAAGGATGGAATCAGATTAGTCAAAAGAGTTGGCAAATTTTATCTAATAAAGAAGATAGTGTGCTATGAGTCGTCCTTTGATTGATGCACTAAATAAACTCATTGTGGCAAACAGCATGTTGCCAAGTAGTCAATTTAGCCCCAAACAACAACAGGCATTAAATAGCTTTTCCCAACAAACAAACGCGATTAGTCAGCGTCCACAAGGCAGAGGTACTGTCTATCAAGTGATCAATTTGCCGCGTGTTGAGTTAGAGCTTAAAACCTTACAACCGATAAATGCTGAAAACTTAGCTAATGACTTGCCTCAACGTAGTATTAATATTGGCTTATATCGAAACAGCAAAGCTAAACAACATAACCATGATGTTAGTTATATATTGATGAAAGCCATTAGTCCATCGGTGATTTGGCAGAAAGAAAATGGTCACTATTTGGATGTTAGTGAGAATACTCGGTTATCAGGTGTTGCTAGTTTAATGATAACAGCATCAGATAATTGGTGTTCTCAACAACCTTTGTGGTTAGTTGAAAATCAAGCCTTATTTGATAACTTATCATGGTTGCCAGATGATGCGACAGGAACGATTGTTTATTACGCAGGACAATTACATGGTGTGTTATTAAATTGGTTGGCGCAAAAACCACGTTGTCGTGAGGTTATTCTATTTCCCGACTATGATGGTGTTGGTTTATCAAATTATGTGCGTTTATATGAGAAGTTAGACCAAAAGGTTAAATTGTGGTTAATGCCCAACTGGCAAAATAAGTTACGGCAAATGGGTAGTCGAGAGTTATGGATTAAGAATAGGTCGCTGTTTGATGCAAGTTTGGCAAAAATGAAAGCTTTTGATGTAGATGATGAACTATGGTTGTTAATTGAAGAAATGCGTCAGTATGGTTTAGTACTAGAACAGGAAACAATTTTTATGAATATAGAAGATTGAGAATATATGTATAAAAAGACAATATTTTATCTATAAATGCTATAATAATAAAATATTAGCTAACGGGTTATCTTTTTATGGATAGTCTTTTAACCTTAAACTCAGCCTATGATGTACAAC
>CAYMKA010000213.1:0-2706 GCA_964390935.1 uncultured bacterium | reverse complement strand
TTAATCATCAGGCTCATTTTGTTTTAACTCAAAAACTGTTGCCCTTACTTAAAAAATCAACTCCTGCCCGTATTATCAATGTTGCGTCCATGGTGCATATGAACGCCGAAATCGATTTTGATAATTTACAAGCCGAAAAACATTTTGATGGTTACGGAGCCTACGCCACCTCTAAATTATGTAATGTCCTGTTTACCCTAGACCTCGCGCATAGGTTAAAAGACACCTTTATCACCGTAAATTGTCTGCATCCAGGAGTCATTAGTACCAAGCTGTTGCATGCGGGTTTTGGGATGGGCGGAGATTCTGTTTCAAACGGAGCCAAAACTTCGGTTTTTTTAGCCAGCGACCTGTCTGTTGAAAAAATTTCTGGAAAATATTTTGTAAACTGTGCCCCCAAAGCCTCCAGCCCTTTAAGTCACGATAAAAATTTACAAAAACAGTTATGGGAATATTCTGAAAAAATTTCGTTAAAATAAGTTATGAAAAATATTATTAAGCATTATTCTAATAATCAAGTGACTGTGGTTTGGCAGCAGAGCAAATGCATTCACTGTGGTTTTTGTGCCGCGGGACTACCCAATGTTTTTAAACCCAAACAAATTCCATGGATTAATTTAGAAGGTGCAACAACTGATGAAATTAAAAGACAGGTTGGAGAATGTCCGTCCGGAGCTTTATCGTTAGGTTGATTTTAAGGAAGCTGAGTTGTGCCCATTAAGTAGCGGTCACATTCACGAGCTGCGGCACGGCCTTCGTTAATGGCCCACACCACTAAACTTTGACCACGGCGAGCGTCACCAGCAGCAAACACCCCTTTAACATTTGTCGTAAATAAACCATAGGGTGCATCCACATTTGAACGAGGATCTTGTTTTAAACCCAATGCTTTTGGAACTGTTTCTTCTGGCCCTAAAAATCCAAGCGCGAGTAAAACTAAATCAGCAGGAATAGTTTTTTCAGTGCCTGCAATTTCAACGGGAGTCATTTGACCTTTATCATTTTTCTTCCACTCAATTTGCACAATTTGCATTGCGGTGACATTTCCTTTGTCATCGCCAATAAATTTTTTGGTTTGCACGCAATATTGTCTGGGGTCAGCACCATAAATATCTTTAGCCTCTTCTTGGCCGTAATCTAATTTATAAACCTTGGGCCATTCTGGCCAGGGGTTATTGGCTGCACGTTCTGTGGGAGGTTTTGGCATAATTTCTAGTTGAGTGACTGATTTACAGCCATGACGAAGAGAAGTCCCTACACAGTCTGTTCCCGTATCACCGCCGCCAATTACCACCACGTGTTTATCTTTTGCAGAAATATAGTTTCCATCTTTGTGATTACTGTCGAGTAAGCTTTTAGTATTTTTACTTAAAAATTCCATCGCCATATGAATGCCCTTGAGTTCACGGCCTTCAATTTGTAAATCACGAGGTTTAGTGGCACCGGTGCAAATCACCACCGCGTCAAAATCTTTTTGTAATTTTTCAGCAGGAATATCTTTACCGACTTCAATGCCGGTTTTAAAAGTAATGCCTTCTTGTTTCATTAGTTCTACGCGGCGTTCCACTACTTTTTTCTTATCTAGTTTCATGTTGGGAATGCCATACATGAGCAGTCCGCCAATACGATCAGCGCGCTCAAATACAGTCACCGTGTGGCCTGCTAAATTTAATTGTGAAGCAGCCGACAAACCCGAAGGACCAGAACCAATGACAGCTACTTTTTTGCCGGTGCGAATTTTAGGAATATTGGGTTTTACCCAGCCTTTTTCAAAAGCATGTTCAATAATCGAGTATTCAATATTTTTAATGGTGACGGGCGGCTCATTAATACCGAGCACGCATGAACCTTCACATGGTGCCGGACAAACACGGCCAGTAAATTCAGGGAAATTATTGGTTCTAAAAAGACGTTCCGCCGCTTCTTCCCATTGATTGTTATAAATTAAGTCGTTCCATTCGGGAATCAAATTATTAATCGGACAACCTGAGGCCATTCCTGAAACTAAATTTCCGGTGTGACAAAACGGCACGCCACAATTCATACAGCGCGCACCTTGCTGCTGTAATTTTTCATCTGCAAAATGTTCGTGAAACTCTTCCCAATTTTTAACGCGAGTCTTGGGAGCGGTGTCAGTAGGAAGTTCGCGCTTGTATTCTAAAAAGCCAGTCGGTTTACCCATTTCTTAGTTGCCTCCTACACGAGATAAGTCACGTTTATTGGCTTCAAAAGCAGCCATAATCGCTTCATCGCCCGTCAAACCTTTTGAAGTGACTTCTTTAAGTGTATCTAAAACACGGCGATAATCTTTAGGAATCACGCGCACAAACTTCGTTAAATACTGACTAAAGTTTTCTAAAACTTTTTTACCAATCGCACTATCGGTATAAGTCACATGTTTTTGAATCATTTCTTTTAAAGATTGGATCTCTGTTTCGTCAGTCACTTTTTCAAGATCAACCGTTTGCGTATTGCAGTTATCTTTAAAATTTCCTTTTTCATCGAGGATGTAAGCAATTCCGCCTGACATGCCCGCTGCAAAGTTACGGCCAGTAGGACCTAAAACAACCACGCGTCCGCCGGTCATGTATTCACAACCGTGATCACCAATCGCTTCAACTACTGTATTGACCCCAGAGTTACGAACACAAAAACGTTCTCCGGCCATGCCGCGCAAATACGCTTCTCCGCGAGTCGCGCCATAAA
>CAYMKA010000212.1:0-2741 GCA_964390935.1 uncultured bacterium | reverse complement strand
ATGGGTCTATAAAGACTAAGTTCCTTTCATTTCGACCATATGAATTGATTTTGTTTGCGGCAACGGCAAACATTTCAGAGGCATCCAAATTGTATGTTTCTACCTCACAATTTGTAAGCGATAACCCATCAAGAGTATTACTGACATTATTTATTTTTTCATTGTCAAAATCGTTAATGATTAACCTAATTGGCTTGATTGTTTTGCCTGTTTTATGAAAGAACTGTACATAGTTTACTACTTGACTCGCAGCAATTAGTGGGCTGCCCAAGTTCCCGTCATCATAAATTCCTGTACCACAAAAGATATCAAATAGGTTAATTCGGTCAATAAATTTGCTATTGCCCAATATCGGAAGATAGTCAGTAAGGTAATCTCGGTACAGGTTCAGCTTGGCTTGCGAATGTGGCAAGACACTCGTTTTTACTTCACTTTTCAATGGGATACTCACGGATTAGGTCTGTTATATTGAAGATAAAGATACTATCTTTAGTTTTAAAGAACGTTTAATCTACCGAAATGGAAGTCATTTGCCTTGAAGACGGTGCTTTTTATGCGTTGGTAGAACAAGTCTTCCAACGTCTTAAAGAAAAAGAAAAAGCAGAAGACAAATGGATTTCTGCTGAAGAAGCCATGCATAAACTTCGTATAACCAGTAAGACCACGTTACAAAAACTCCGTGATGAAGGGAAAATCAGATTTTCACAACCTGAGAAGAAGATTATTCTCTATGACATAGACTCCATATATGCTTACTTAGAAAAACATACCAAAGACACTTTTTAATCTAAAAATCATGAACGAAGAACAACTCTATATCAATGGCTTTAATCATGGCTATCTGCTTACCAAACACGAGCCGGATTTAGTGTCTAAAATCACTCAAACAGTAAGACCAACCAATGACTACCTGTCAGGTTTCTTTTCAGGGAAGCAAGAATGGGAGTTGGAACTCACCCATGTAAATCGTCAGCATCAAGTGGACTAAAAAGAATCTAACTTTAGATAGTGTTTCCATTATTAACATTTAAAACAAAATGTATGGAAGCGAAGAAAAAGCAGTCCACAGAAAATTTCATCAAAGACATCCGCAGGAAGACCAGACGATTGTTTTCATCTGAACAGAAGATAATGATTGTTATGGAGGCGCTGCGTGGTGAACTATCCGCTGCAGAGATATGCCGCAAGTATACCATTACCCAGTCCATGTTCTATAAGTGGAACAAGGAATTTATGGAAGCCGGAAAGAAACGGCTTGCGGGTGATACTACCAGGGAAGCCACCAGTGACGAAGTAACAGACCTGCGTAAAGAGAACCAACGACTTAAAGAGATGGTAGCCGACTTGATGTTGCGTTACGATATCGTAAAAAAAAGCTTGACCATTCTGGACTAAGTATAAAATACGGTAAGTACATGCGATTTTCAGCAGCGGAAAAACAGGAGATCATCCAGTTGGTAGACAATTCTGATTTAGGAGTTAACAGAACCTTGCGGGAGTTAGGTATCCATAAAAGCACTTTTTATAAGTGGTACAGAGCCTATACCGATAAAGGTATTGATGGGTTACAGCCAGCTCAAAGAGGTAACAGGCAGCAATGGAATACTATTCCGCAGGAACAGAAAAACCTGATAGCAGAGCTGGCATTGGATCATCCGCACCTCTCATCAAGAGAACTTGCATACAAGTTAACAGATGAACAGCAGGTGTTTATATCAGAATCCAGTGTGTACAGGATACTGAAAGCAAGAGGTTTAATTACTTCACCAGCACACATCTTACTTGCAGCATCGGATGAGTTCAGTAATAAAACAGCGTTTGTACACCAGCTATGGCAAACAGACTTTACCTACTTCAAGATACTGGGATGGGGATGGTATTACCTGAGTACGATACTTGACGATTACAGCCGCTTTGTTGTGCATTGGGAGCTTTGTGAGAGCATGAAAGCTGAGGATGTGCAACGAACCGTAGCAACAGCTATTAAGCAGGCTAAACTGGTCTCTAAACAGAAACCCAGGCTGCTATCCGATAACGGGGCATGTTATATATCATCTGAACTCAAGGAATACCTGCAAAGACAAGGTATCAGCCAGGTACATGGCAGGCCGATGCATCCGCAGACACAAGGGAAAATAGAACGCTATCATCGTTCCATGAAAAATGTGGTCAAGCTGGATAACTATTATTACCCGGAACAGTTAAAAGATGCACTGGAGCAATTTGTTCATTACTACAATCATCAGCGTTACCATGAGTCACTCAACAACCTGACACCGGCAGATGTTTACTATGGCAGAGGTGATGCCATCCTGAAAGAGAGAGAACGCATTAAACAGATGACTTTTGAACGAAGAAGAAAGAGGTATCTACAGCAGAAAAGAAGCCTATCACCTGAAAACAAAACAACTTTTATTTAACTTTAAAAATATCAAGAAATACTATCTAACAGAAAGTACACTTTAGCTTGACGACATACAATTCTAAAACATCACCAAGCACCCAAAGCTGGAATACAGCATTTAATAGTCTCACGCATATTCAAGGTGGAGATTTTGACGGAGATGGCAAATCGGAGTTGTTAATTATACACCCATATAATTTTGCCAGTGCCAATGCTGCTGCAGATTATGAGTTTATTATTGTTGGTGACGAGTATAATAATGGGCATCAAATATATCATTTCAGTGATGGGCATATTGATGGTACTATGGTTTTTGATTATGATGGAGATGGGAAGG
>CAYMKA010000211.1:0-2749 GCA_964390935.1 uncultured bacterium | reverse complement strand
ACCCCGGGCTACAGAGAAATTTACATGTATCCTTTGGCTTGCAATGCAAAAAGTTCGGCGTAGCGGCCATGTTTAGAAATTAAATTTTCATGGGTGCCTTCTTCAACCACCTGACCGCGTTCAATCACCACAATTTGATCAGCCATACGAACAGTCGGAAAACGATGTGAAATTAAAATCGCTGTCTTACCGGCGCACAACTGGCGAAAGCGTTCAAAAACTTTTTGTTCTGATTCCGGATCAAGCGAAGCTGTCGGTTCATCAAAAATTAAAATATCTGCCGAGTCACGCATAAAAGCACGAGAGAGTGCAATTTTTTGCCATTGCCCGCCAGAAAGTTCAACGCCTTCTGGAAACCAGCGGCCCAGCTGCGTATCAAAACCCTTTGTCATCTGATCAATAAATTCGGTGACGCCCCCTTTTTGAGCCGAAGTTGCGATTTGGTCTTTTTTAGAAAGTTCATCAATGCTGCCAAAACCAATATTGTCGCCTAAAGTAAATTGATATTCGTTGTAATCTTGAAACACCACACTGACTCTTTTTCGCAGTTCATCTTCCGAATAATCTTGAATATCACGGCCATCAATTAAAATGCGACCGCTGGTGGGTTCATATAATCGGCAAATCATTTTAATAAAAGTTGTTTTGCCCGCTCCGTTATGACCAACGAGCGCCAAACTTTTTCCGGCCGGAATAAATAAATTAATATTTTTCAAAGCCGGTTCTTTGGCGTCAGGATAACTAAATGTCACATTTTCAAAACGAATGCCCTGTTCATTATTAACAGAAGGTTTTTTAGATTCATTTAACTTCGTTTGATGAGTGTTGGTTGGAATTTTAAAAAACTCAAATAAGTTCGACATATATAAATTATGTTCGTACATGCTGCCCACCGCCGTTAAACACGATTGAAAAGCCTGCTGACCTTGTCTAAAAGCCATCACATACAAAGTGAGTTGCCCCAAAGTCATAATGCCTGTGGCAGCGGAAAAGCCCATAAAGCCGTAACAAAAATAAAAAGCAGCCGTTGCCACTAAAGATAAAACAAAAGCGGACTGAGTGCGGCTAACGCTTAATTTTTTATCTTCTTCATAAAAACGGTTTGCTAAATCGCGGTAACGCTGCAATAAATTTTTGCCCAACTGAAAAATTTTGACTTCTTTAACGTGTTGATCGTCAGCAAGTACATACTCTACATAATTAAGACGCCTTGTATCAGGAGACCGCCAATTGCGCATGCGAAAAGCAATATTAGAAAAACGCATTTCTGAAAAAGCGGCTGGCAGAGCCGAGGCTGCGAGGCCTAATACCATCCAAAAGCTGTAGGTGACTAATAAAAATAAATAGCCCATCAGCGTTAAAAAGTTTTGAAACAGTTGCAACGTGTCTGTCACCATGGCCACCGGTCTGACAGAGGCCTCACGACGAGCGCGGGTCAATTGATCATAAAATTTAGAGTCTTCAAAATGCTTTAGCTCCAAATCAACCGCTTTTTCTAAAATTTGAATATTCACATCGGCCCCCAGGCGCGCGCCTAAAAGAGAACGATATAAAAACAACACCCGTTGGACCAAAGCTTGAAGCGCCATGAGTCCTGCTTCAAGGCCAATCATTTCCATTGTATGGGCCGTATTTTGAGCTAAAACGGCATCCACAATAAGTTTGGCAGCATAAGCAATGCCCAAAGGAATAATTGCCGAAGCAATGGTCAGTAAAAAGATCCAAAGACCTAAGCTGGGTGAAGACTTAAAAGCCAGTTTTAGACTCTGCGGAGTGTATTTAAAAGGCATCACAAAGTATTCAAACCAACTTTTGACTTCTTTTTTATCTGCTGGTTTTACGTAACGCATCTTCACATTTTAGCTTATTGCTCCAATACAAGCAGGGATATTCAGGATAGAATGGCTTCATGTTTCGTAAATCTTACGGTCCGTCCCGTGGACCGCGCCGACACGGTCGGTCGAGTCACCATGCTTCTCCTCATTCCAGACGAGAAAACAGTTACTCAAAATTTATTAGCAAGGTCAAAGAACTTCAAAAAGAAGAAGTGTATGTGCCCAAGCATAAATTTCATGATTTTGAGATTGATGCCAAATTAAAACAAAATATCATCAACAAAGGTTATGAAAATCCGACTCCTATTCAAGATCAAAGTATTCCTTACATTTTGCAGGGCAAAGACTTAATTGGACTGGCCAATACCGGAACTGGAAAAACAGCTGCTTTCTTAATTCCGATGATTCATAAAGTGTTAAAAGATCGTTCTCAAAAAGTTTTGATCATGGCTCCTACTCGTGAACTGGCTCAACAGATTGAAGATCAATTAAAAATCTTTGGAAAGTTTTTAAACATTTGGTCGGTGATGTGTATCGGCGGCGCCTCGATGGGCAAACAAATTATGCTGCTCAAACGTCGTCCTAATTTTGTGATTGGCACCCCTGGCCGTCTAAAAGATTTAATTCAACGCCGTTTACTTAACCTCTCTGAATTCAAAAACGTGGTGTTGGATGAAGTGGACCGTATGTTTGATATGGGATTCATTGCGGACATTAAATATTTACTGGGGCTAGTTTCAAAACCACGCCAAAGTTTATTTTTCTCGGCTACTCTCTCTAAAGAAATTGATTCTTTAGTGAAATCGTTTTTACATAACCCTGTTACCATCTCTGTAAAATCGCGTGAAACGGCAGCCAACGTTGATCAAGACATTGTGCGTTTTAAAAATCCAACCGAAAAATTAGAAAAGCTG
>CAYMKA010000210.1:0-2751 GCA_964390935.1 uncultured bacterium | reverse complement strand
CAGGACACAGCTGAGCTAAGGCAGGTAAACGATAGACTTCCCCTCGGTTGGCGCGATCCGTTTTGCTTCTACGCAGATAAATGTGCAGTCCTTCCCCTTTGGCCAGCGAAAGATGCTCTACCTCCATACGGCACAGCTCATCGCCCCGAAAGCCACGCCAGAAGCCAACAAGAATGAAGGCCCGATCACGGCAGCAGCGCAGCAGCTCTGGTTGTTCGTTACCGTCAATCGCCGCAGCTTCACGCTGATCCAGACTCCTGACGATTTGAGCAAGAACCTCCAGCTGCAGGGGTTTGGCTTGTTTTTCACGAACGGGATGCAATTCACGGATCCCTTTGAGCACTTTTTTCACCATCGGCGCTTTGGTCGGATCGACAAAGCCTTGCTCACGGTGCCAGGCGGATAAGCCAGACAGCCTCTGCTTGAGTGTGTTGAAGGTTAAAGAAGGTGCGTAGTGGGCCAGGTAGCGGCAGATCTCCGCACTGGTGGTCGGTAGTAGCCCCCCAAACTGGGTTTCAAAATGTTCGACCGCCGCTTGATAACTGCGTCGGGTGTTGTCCCGTGTTGCGGCCTGTAGATACTGATCAATGGTGTTCACAGCGTAAGTTGTCCCCCACACAGTGCCGCTGGTTATTTTTTGTACGCCCACTATACGGGGTAGCTCCGATGCTTCGCAAGGGGTTCTGTACGGAGCCAGAAAAATACGTATGGCGTAGGCCTACATTTGACGCGGCTTACAGCTTAACAAGTAATAATCCATAATTATTACTTGTTATAAATGATGAAATTTTGACTATTTTTATTTTTGATTTAGTATGTATATACATATTACGTATTAGTACGAAATGGAGTAAGACATGGCCAGAACCGGGATCACCAAAGACGATGTAAAAGACGCCAGACAACGGCTGATAGACGAAGGTCAGGCGGTTACGCTGGATTCGTTGCGTATTGAGCTGGGCAATACCGGTTCCCGGTCAACCATACAGCGCTGGCTCAGAGAGCTGGAGAATGACGATTCGACGTTGTTGCATGATGAGCAGCTTCTGACGGAGACGATCAAGACGACGGTGCTGCAATTGGCCAGGCGACTGCAGGAAGAAGCTTTGGCTCAAGTGACACAAGCAGAGGCCATGCATAAGGCTGCACAAGCGAATTGGCAGCAGTTGGCTGACAACCTGCGCACACAGATCCAGGATTTGACGGCGCAAACCGATGATCTACAGCGAAAGCTCGCATCGTCCGAAGACAGCAATAAAAAGCTTCAGGAAGCCAGGCAGCAAGATGCACTCACCATGGCGGAACTCTCCGGTGAAAATGCCCATCTGAAGAGCCTGCTCGCTACCAAAGATCAGCACATCAGCTCTCTGGAAGACAAACATCAGCATGCCAGACAAGCGCTGGAGCATTATCGTGCTTCTGTCCAAACGCAGCGAGAGCAGGATGTACAGCGCCATGAACACCAGATCCAGCAGGTACAGGCAGACCTTCGCGTAGCACAACAAAATGTGATGGTGAAACAGCAGGAAGCAAGCACTCTGCTGGCGCAGGTACAGCAATTAACATCCACGCTGCAACATGCAGAGACTACATCAGAGCAGTTGAAGGAGCAGATGGGTAGTCTCGAGACCGAACGCCGTCAATTAGAGCGCCAACTGGAGCATCGGGATACACTTTATACTGAGCTGCAAAAAGCCTTTGATGCGAAATGCCACGATGTACAGCAATTACAGGCCCATGTTTCGAGCGTGAAAACACAAGAAACGACCTGGTTGCAGGAAAAAGCCGCATTAACCGCGTGCTTGGCCACTCAGCAGCAACTGTGGCAGCAGTTTTCACGCAGTTCAGCGGCACCTGCTTCCTGATCATTACTATTACTTTGGAGTTGTATTTATGGCCCTGACGGATGAACAGTCACAACAACTAATGGACGCCATCATAGAAAAATGTGAAACCATGGAGCTATCGCCGGAGGAAATCATCGATGGTTTAGGACGGGCGCTCATGAGTGCCACAATGGCCTTTGAAAAGCAGTCAGCTTCCATAACTGTAGAAGGCGTAGGCTACTGCGATGTTGTTTTAGAAACCGTAAATTCACTGTGAGTATGAAGCCAAGACAGCGGGTGAATGCTATGCCACGTTGGTGGCAACAGCAGCACGGAGTAGGTGGGCTTATATTTCATGATGAAATTATCTTAGCTCCAGACAACTATGACTTAAACACCAACAGCAAATGGGCACACTTTAAAACTACCCAGCTAAAATCGCAGTCTCCAACACCACAAAACATTTCCCGAGATATGTTCAGGCGTATTCACCCGAGCCAAAAGAATAGCGCCAACGTGAACGATCATGCCGAAATGCAGTCATTGCCGACAAGACCGGGTTGTTATGCTGTGATCCGTGACAAACAGGTTCTGTACGTCGGTGCCTCGAGTAACCTTAGAGAACGATGCCATCGATTCATTGGCAAAGGGGAGATAGCAGACCGGCTTTACTTCTGGCTCTGGCGCTATCCGTATTCTTTGGAATACATCTTGATTTCGTTCCTCGTACCAAAGGACAACTGCCACGGAAAGTACAATAAGTTTCCGACTATATGTGCTTGGAACGGTAAATTCAGAGAAGAATTGGATATTTAAAACGCCTCGTAAAAAGAGGGTTTAAATCAATTTATATATTAAGGGTAAGCGGATTAAATAACTGTTCCAATTAGTAGATCACTTGCAGACGGGAACTCAATGCGGTTTG
>CAYMKA010000209.1:0-2811 GCA_964390935.1 uncultured bacterium | reverse complement strand
ATATCGATGTCGAAAAAGAAAAAAAACTTTTGCTAGAACATGAATTAATTATTTTGCAGCATCCATTCTACTGGTACAACACACCCGCCATTTTAAAAGAATGGAGCGATTTAGTTTTAGAATTTGGTTTTGCTTACGGCCCTGGCGGCGATCATTTGGTTAATAAGTTTTGGATGCATGCCATTTCAACTGGCGGACCTGAAACGGCTTATCATTCTCAGGGCTATAACCGTTACACCATGCGACAGCTGCTTGCGCCCTGGGATCAAACCGCTTATCTGTGTGGCATGGTTTTTATTCCGCCGTTTGTGATTCATGGTTCGCTTAAATACAACCAGTCTCATGATTTAAAAGCCATCGGCGAAGAATATAAAAATACTGTTTTAAAACTACAAAACGAAGAAATTAATATTCGTACTTTAAATCAGCTAGAAAAGATAAATCAGAAAATAAATCAAAAGGAAACAAAATAGTTATGAACCTGGTTTTAATTTATTTAGCAGTCATGATTTTCTTTGTTCCAATTTTTCAGCTGGCCGGGATGGGTGCGGTCTTAGGTTATTTAGTGGCGGGCAGTCTGTTTGGTCCGCAAGGACTAGGTCTTCTCACCGCTCATGGCAGTCAAATTCATTTACTGGCAGAACTTGGCGTGATCATGATGTTATTTTTAATCGGGCTCGAACTTAACGTCTCAAGACTTTGGCAAATGCGTGGTCCTATTTTTGGTGTAGGTTTCTTACAAGTTCTATTAACCAGTCTCATTATTTTTATTTTCACCAAGTTCATAGGTTTTTCAACAAACACTGCGCTTGTGATCGGCATGATTTTGTCATTGTCTTCGACAGCGATTGTTTTACAAACCCTAAAAGAAAAAGGTGTTTTTAAAACCACCGGCGGACAACTTTCTTTTTCAGTACTGCTTTTTCAAGATATCGCAGTCATCCCTATTTTGGCGATATTGCCGCTAATGGCGGTCACCAAAACGTCTGTCATTGCTGGAACTATGGACGCCGGATGGATGCAGGCGGTCAAAATTTTAATTGCCGTCGGAATTGTAATTGCAGTGGGAAGATATTTAGTTCGTCCAGCGTTTCGTTTAATTGCCAGAGCTAACTTACGCGAACTTTTTACAGGTCTAGCTTTATTTTTAATTTTGGCGACCACTTATCTCATGCAAAAAGTAGGCTTATCTCCTGCGTTGGGCGGATTTTTAGCAGGCGTTCTTCTTGCCAGCAGCGAATATCGCCATCAACTTGAAATTGATATCGAACCTTTTAAAGGATTATTGCTAGGATTATTTTTTATTTCTGTAGGGGCCGAAATTCATTACGATTTAATTTTGCAGCACTGGCAGGTCATGCTCCTCAGCGTTTTGAGTTTTGTAGTTTTAAAAATTTTAGTTTTAGCCGCAATTGCCAAAATAAATAAATTACCGCGCTTAGATTTATGGTTATTTTCTATTAGCTTAGCGCAAGGCGGAGAGTTTGCTTTTGTGTTAATCAGCCTGGCATTGTCTTACGGAATTTTTGATACATCAGTAGGGCAAAGCATGACGGCCCTTGTAGCGCTAAGCATGGTCACTGCTCCCGTTTTAATTGGTGCTTTTGTAAAATGGATTTTGCCCTTATTTATTGTGAATCGAGATAACCGGGATAGTGATGTTATTGATGAACATGATGCACCGGTGATTGTGGCCGGGTTCGGCCGCTTTGGCCAAATGGTCACCAGACTTTTACGCTCTGTTGGTTTTCAAGTAACCGTATTGGAACACAATGCCGATCAGGTCGAAGTGTTACGCCGCTTTGGACTCAAATCTTTTTTTGGAGATGCTTCGCGGTATGATTTATTACGCTCTGCTGGAATTGATAACGCCAAGTTACTCGCCATTACGATCGACGATAAAGAAAAAGCAGTTGAGATCTTAAAAGAAGTCAAAGAAAAACATCCTCATCTTAAAGTACTGGCCCGTGCTTATGACCGAATGCATGCCTACAAACTTTTTGATCACAACGCCGACTATGTGATTATTGAAACTTCGGGCAGTGCTATGGAGATGGGCACCGAAGCTTTAAAGGCTTTAGGCTTTCATCCTAAGCGCGCACTACGCACGGCTCAATTGTTTGAAAAAAAACATAAAGAAAGTTTATTTGAACTCAGCAAACTTTATAAACAAGCCGATGAAAAAACTTACATTGAGCATGCCAAGTCATGGATTTCTGAACTTGAAAAAATTATGAGAAACGATACTGGCAAATTAGATAACGAACTCGATAAAGGCTGGGAATCTGCCCCTCGCGCCAAAGTTAATCCCGAATCTTAATCGGATAAAAACCGCTTCCTTCACTTCTAAAATTAGTAATTTGTCCTGTGTAACCACGGGCAATCAAAAGCAGTAATTCATCACGCCATGCGTATGCCCGTAAATCTGCTTTTACTCTCTCATCACTTTTTGTATCGATCTCAAGTGGAGCCACATAAGCCTGAGCCAAATAATTTCCTGCGGTTATGATTTCATCCCATTTGGGTTTAGAGAGCTTTTTACCAAGGTATACGCCCTTTCCACCATAAAGTGCTGCTGGTTTAAAAACCAAATTTTTGCGATCGGCCCACAAGGCATCGGCATTGGCAGTGGTGATTAGTCGGGTCGGTAAAAGCACTTCAGTCAGTTGTGATGATTGCAGTGATGATTGATCCCAATGAGTCATATTCGATTTATCAGATAATAGACTAAAAATTTCAGGAGTAGGCGAAAGTTTCATTTCACCCTTTTGATATTTTCTAAGATTTTTTCTTATAAGTTTTCCCTTCTTA
>CAYMKA010000208.1:0-2828 GCA_964390935.1 uncultured bacterium | reverse complement strand
TTTTAGGTCCGTTGTCTAGTGCAGAAGCGAATATGCAGCAAGTAGCGTCTTTAGGTGGCGGAAAAACTTATAAAGCAACAGATACTGGTGCATTGGTTGCAGGCTTACTGGATGTTGTTGAAGAGTCGATGAAAAAAAGCGGCACGATTTCTGCGGCAGGTGTTGCTGTTAACCAGTTAAACCGTTTAAACCATTTAGATCAATTATATTATGCGGTATTTGATCCAAGACCTAATAGTTTACGTTGGGAAGGAAATCTAAAACGTTATAGATTAGGCAACGATGGTGCTATTTATGATGATACTAGTCCTCCTTTAGGCCCACAAGATGCAGTTGACTCTACCACAGGTTTCTTTAAAAAAGAGGCTAAAAGTTTTTGGAGTACCGAAGTTGATGGTGATATTGCTTCAATGGGGGGAGCAGCAAGCAAATTACCTATTCCTAATGATCGAAAAATGTACACCTATACAGGAGCCTTAACAACACAGACAGCACCAGTTAATTTAACACCTATAGATTTAACAAATAATGCTTTTAACTCTTATGCTCAAGGCAAAACTGGCACCACAGGTGATGAATACCTTAATTTAATGAAGTGGTATCAAGGGTATGATGTTAGCTCTTTGGTCGATGATCCTGCAAATGCAACTACATTTCGTTATCGCATGGGTGGAGCTCTTCATTCGCGTCCACTATTAATTAACTATGGTTTTAATGGTAGTTTAAGCACTGCAGCTAATGCAACTAACCAAAAAAATTACGTGTTTTTTAGTACTATGGAGGGAACTCTTCATGCAATTGATGCTAATACTGGTATAGAAAAATTTAGCTTTATACCTGGTGAAAAACTATCAGTGTTAAAAGAGTTATATACGAATCCCTCATCTGCATTACCTGCCTTTGGTATGGATTTAACTTGGACATCCTATCGTAAAGATAATGATGGCTCAGGACAAATTGGTACAGGCGATAAAGTTTGGTTGTATGGTGGTATGCGCATGGGGGGCGATGATTACTATGCTTTAGATGTTACAGATTTAAATAGTCCCAAATTAATGTTTGCGATTGATGGAGGTAAAGCAGGGACTAAATACGCCAGAATGGGACAAACATGGTCTGAGCCAGTTATTACAAATATTTACTTACAAGGAAAGCCAAAAAGAGTAATGATTTTTGGTGGAGGTTATGACGAAAAGCATGAAAATCATAATTTAGCTTTGCCATTTGCCGATATAGATAAAGGCAATCAAGTCTATATAGTTGATGCCGAAAAAGGTGACTTACTATGGATGGCGAGTGGTAATAGCACTGATTCACCTGATAAATTGGTTGCTGATATGAAGTTTAGTATTCCGTCATCGCCTAAAGCACTTGATTTAGATTCGGATGGTATTGCTGACGTGATCTATATTGGTGATTTGGGGGGGCAGCTTTTTCGTATAGATTTGGATCGTAAGGCTTCTTCAAATGCTAATATTGCTAAACGTGTGAAGTTAATTGCCCAAATTGGTCAAACTGAGCCAAGTGTTACTATTAATTTAGCGGCTCAACGTCGTTTTTATGAGCCTCCAGCAGTCGCAACTTTTACTGATAGTTCTGGTCAGCGTTTTGCAACTGTAGCAATCGGTAGTGGTTATAGAAGTCGGCCATTAAATACGATTACAGATGAACGATTTTATACCTTTTTTGATTATGATGTAACTAAATCTAATTTGTTAAGTTTAGCAGATACGGCATTGCAGCCAGTTATAAAACATGCTGATTTAGCATTATTAGATTTACAATCGTCAGCTATCAAGCAAGATGGTATAGATCAAACCAAAAAAGGTTGGTATGTTGACTTTTCTACATCAGGCGAGAAATCATTAGCTTCTCCACTTATTTACAGTGGTCAGTTGTTGTTTACAAGTTATACGCCAAGTCAATCAATGTCTAGCAATTGTTCGCCTGTAACAGGTAATACAAGTTTATATGTAATGTGTATGCCTTATGGCAAATTATGTGCAGCAGGAGAGGGGGCGCAATCGCCAGCTTCATCGCCTAATGCTAATAAATATAAACAAGATAATATTATGTTGGGGCTAGGGGGAGAGCCAACAATTATGCGTGGACCAGATGAAGATGGAAACGACTCAGATAGAATAATTATTGGTACAACAGTGAAAGAATTTAACAAAGATGTTCCAGCTCCGACATTACAACCAACCAAAAAATGGCGTGAAAAAAATCCAAAATAGTATTAATAACAAGCGATCCTGTAAGGATCGCTTGTTGTTAATTAATATGACAGAAGAGGTTAATCATGACTAATAAGAGTGCAGGATTTACGCTAATTGAAGTGATGGTGGCTGTAGTCATAATAGGTATTTTACTTGCTACGGCTGTGCCAAGTTACCAACAATATGTTATTCGTGGTAACCGTGCTAATATGCAGGCACAAATGTTAACTATTGCATCCGCACTAGAACGGTATAGGGCACAAAATTTTAGATACTTGGGTGCTACCCTTACCAACACGGGTATTTATGGTGGTGCTGTTTTTCCTCTACAGGGACAAGCTCATTATTCATTACAATTGACAGGCGATAATACGGATGGAACGCCAAATACAACGTGGGTTTTGACAGCAAAAGCAACAAGTAATACTCAAAAACAAGATGGGGTTATTATGTTGAATAGTATAGGCCAACGTTGTTGGTTGGCAGGAGCAACAACAACAACTTGTACTTTAGGTGATGCGGCTCAAGGATGGAATTAAGGGCAGTTTATTTTAGCCGCACCTGATATATCTTCATGTATGCCATCGCCATTTTTATCCTGTGATAGTC
>CAYMKA010000207.1:0-2828 GCA_964390935.1 uncultured bacterium | reverse complement strand
AAAGATTTAGGGATCGATTTAGGAACAGCCAATACGCTGGTTTAAGTTAAAGGTGAGGGCATTGTTTTGCGTGAACCTTCGGTGGTGGCCATTGAAAAAAATTCTAATCGTGTTTTAGCACTCGGCAAAGAAGCCAAAAATATGCTGGGTCGTACTCCCGGAAACATTATTGCGGTCAGACCTCTTCGTGACGGCGTGATTGCTGATTTTGAAATTACTGAAATTATGCTTCGTCACTTTATTCAAAAGGTTTTAAATAAAAGAAACTTGATTCGTCCGCGTATTGTGATTGGCGTTCCCTCAGGAATTACGGGTGTTGAAAAACGCGCTGTGCTTGATGCGGCGATGCATGCCGGTGCTCGTGAAGCTTATTTAATTGAAGAACCGATGGCTGCTGCCATTGGTTCAAACTTACCGATTTCAGATGCTGCTGGAAATATGATTGTCGATATCGGTGGTGGTACGACTGAAGTGGCTGTGATTGCGCTGGGTGGAATTGTGGTTTCAAAATCAATTCGTGTCGCGGGAGACGAAATGGATGAAGCCATTGTGAATCACTGTCGTAAAAACTATAACTTGTTAATTGGAGAACGCACTGCAGAAGATATTAAAATTGAAGTGGGTTCGGCTTTTCCTCAAGAAAATGAAACTTCCATTCAAGTACGCGGACGTGACTTAGTAACCGGTCTTCCCAAAACTTTTACATTAACTTCGGCAGAAGTGCGTGATGCGCTTTTAGAACCAGTAAACACAATTGTGGATGCCATTCGTTTAACTTTAGAAAAAACTCCTCCAGAACTGGCGTCGGATATTGTGGATCGCGGGATTGTTATGGCAGGTGGCGGTTCGCTTTTAAGAGATCTTGATAAATACATCGCTCAAGAAACTGATATGAGTGTTTTTGTGGTGGATGATCCGTTGTCTTCGGTTTGTTATGGAACCGGTAAAGTGCTTGATGAATTAGAAACGCTTAAGAAGGTTTTAGTTTCTAACCGCTAACGATTCGTCTTTTTGATCCCCTGGCTCTGAACTCTATTTTCAAGTAAAATGGCTTCCCTATTTTTTTATTAAGGAGTCATTAACATGTCATTTTGGGCTTTGAAACTTTTTTCCATTAATTTATCTCCCGTAGAACAAATTGCAAGAGAATTAGAAAAGATTCGTATTGAACTGGATCCACAACTGCATGTGGCCTATGGAAACAATGGTCAAATCAGACAGAGTTTAGAGCAATTAACGGCTACGCCCGAATTTGAAATTTTGACTCAGGATCTTCATTACGATCATCCTCAGTTTAAAGCCAGCAAATTAAATTTTAATTTAATTAATGCCATGCAACATGCACAAGAGGGCTATGTTCCGACGTTGAGATTGCTTGAGAATGTGCCATGGAATAAATATTTTTTAACGGCAAATAATTTGAACAACGCCCCTAGTTATAGACTTCAGTATGATTTTTTTATGGACTTACCTTTGTTTGCTAATTTAGAACATGCTGAGAATCCGCTAGTTCAGAGACCGATTAGAACTTATGTTTTAGCACAGGGCATCGGTGGTCTAGTAAAAATGGGCTTTCGTAATAATTTATTAGATATTAATCCAGATAATCGTTTTGTAGAGTTTTCAGTGCCAAGATTTTTTTCTTCGACTTATAAACAAGAATATGCAGCCGTGATTCAAGACAGTCACGGGATTTGTATGCGCACCAGAGATACCAGTCATGTCAAAATTTTATTTAGAAAAGATAAAGGAATTTTAAGACTATTTGATATTCACGATAGCGAACGCAGCTATGAACCGCGTTATTTTTTTATGGGATACCATTTGATCGATAATATTTTTGATTATGTGAAATGGGCTATGCAGCTATCTTTGCAAACCCGCAAGAATCCACTTGTGCAGGCACGCATCAAGCAGGGGATGATTAGTAACAGAGAATTAATTACGATAGAGCGATAGATCTCTATTTTTCTAGATTCTTCTCTCTAAAAAATTCACAAGTTTTTTTAGATGGGGTTACATCGATAAAAGTGAATTCTGATTCTTTTCCGCTCTCTGCAAGATTAGAAGGCAGTTCATTAGCGCAAATGACATCTCTTTGATACATCTCAATTGCTTTTTTCCAGTCATTAGTACCTAAATCTTTAAAACTGATTCGATTGTAATTATCTTGATCCATAACAGTCATTTCGGCCTTTTTGTGATCGAAGTAATAATATCGAACATGAGCTACAGAATTTGATTCAACATTTACTTTTTCACTTCTTTCCAGAATTGCTTTGCCTTCTATATCAAGTCTTTTTGCAAAGTAATGATAAAAAAAAGTAATGTCGTCACATTCACCCTGTCGATCTTTTAAAACGTCCCTGGCAGACTTAACAATTGTGTTGAGATTACGAGTATCAATAAAAGCATTCACAAATAAATAAATTTTTGGGAAAAATTCATCTTTAGAAATATGTTTGTGAGAAAAATATTTTTCTAGCCCTTCGAAATTAATTACTAAATTTTTATTTTTAAAATCTTTTTCAAAATACTCTCTTAACTGAGATTTTGCTTGTGTGATTTTTTCTTTATCGTCAGATGTATTTATTTTTTTAAAGTCCTCTACTATTTTTTCAAAAACGTCTCGCCGTTGTTCGGAATTGCTTAAACTAGAGAGTTTGCTAAAAATATCTTTAAAATTTGTTTGCAATGACTCTTTAGAGTTTGATGCAACTATCAAAGGATTTGATTGAACGATGTTTTTTCTTAAGGGAGTAACCATATTAAATGATTTTACTATCTATCAAGTTTATTTTTTTGCAACCAAAGTATTGCTGGAAATC
>CAYMKA010000206.1:0-2890 GCA_964390935.1 uncultured bacterium | reverse complement strand
CTTTTACAACCGAATTTTCAGGCAGTTCTAGAAGTTCACGTGAAAAGTTTTTGACTTTAGTTTCAAAGCGACCGCCTGCCACTAAATTTAAGGGATGATCGGTTACGTAAATTCCTATTAATTCTTTTTCCATTTTGAGCAGATCTAACCTAGGAAATTCAGGTTCATCGGGCAGTGCGTCTTGAAGAGATTCTCCAGAATCCATCGCCGCGCCAAACAAAGAAACCTGGCCAGTGGCTTTAGTTTTTTGACGGCGATTGGCTGAGTCCAGTGAAGTTTCCATCACTTTTAAAAGCCCAGAACGCTTTCCAAATTCATCCATCGCACCGCATTTAATTAAAGCTTCTAGAGCCCGTTTGTTTACTAAACGTAAATCGACTCGCGATAAAAAGTCAGAAAGCGATATGTAAGGCCCTTTTTCATCACGGTTTTTAATAATTGATTCAATGGCGCCATCTCCCAAATTTTTAATGGCTTTAAAACCAAAACGAATGGCGCCATGAACAACGGTAAAACTTTGGCGACTGTGATTAATGTCAGGCGGCATCACTTCAATTTGCATAGTCTTACAGGCATCAATGTACTCCGCGACTTTATCGATACTGCTAGCCACCGATGAAAGAATTGCAGCCATAAATTCAACTGGGTAATTGGTTTTTAAATAAGCGGTCTGATAGGAAATCACTGCATAAGCAGCGGAGTGCGATTTGTTAAAACCATATTCTGCAAATTTCGCACACAAATCAAAAATTTTGGCTGCTTTGTCTTGATTTGCTTTTTTAGCGACAGCGCCTGCAATAAACTGTTCACGCAGTTTCATCATTTGTTCGGCATCTTTTTTACCCATGGCGCGGCGCATCGTGTCGGCCTGGCCCATTGAAAAACCAGCAAGACTAGAGGCAATTTGCATGACTTGTTCTTGATACAAAATAAGACCGTAAGTGGGTTTTAAAATACTTTCCAGTTCAGGGAGTTCATATTTAATTTCAGTTTTACCGTGTTTGTTGTTAATAAAATCATCCACCATGCCCGATCCCAAAGGTCCTGGTCGATAAAGCGCGAGAAGCGCGACAATATCTTCAAAAGTACTCGGTTTTAATCTTTTAATCAGTCCGCGCATGCCTGAACTTTCCAACTGAAAAATTCCCCAGGTGTCGCCGCTGCACAGCGTTTCATAAGTTTTAGCGTCATCAAGCGGCAAATGATCTAAATCAATTTCTACATTGTGAGTTAATTTAATTAATGCACGTGCGTCCGCAAGCATGGTTAAGTTGCGCAGTCCTAAAAAGTCCATTTTCAGCAGTCCCAATTTTTCTAAATCGAGCATCGAATATTGAGTCACCACTTGTTCTTCGTTTTTAGCCAGAGGCACTAATTCAGTTAATGGATTTTTTGAAATCACCACACCGGCTGCGTGAGTGGAAGCATGACGAACTTTCCCTTCTAACTGCTGGGCCATCGAAAATAAATTTCGAATGACGACATCACTGTCATAAGCTTTTTTTAAATCAGGGTTTTGTTCAAGCGCTTTAGAAAGAGTAATGCCAATTTCGGCGGGCACCATTTTGGCCACGCGATCCACAATTTGCAGCGGCACATTTTGCACACGACCCACGTCACGAATCACCCCGCGCGCAGCCATGGTTCCAAAGGTCACAATTTGAGCCACACGATCCGCACCATATTTTTTAGTCACGTAGTCGATCACTTCTTCACGACGACGAATACAAAAATCCACGTCGATATCGGGCATGGAGATACGTTCGGGGTTTAAAAACCGCTCAAAAAGTAATGCGTACTTGAGTGGATCAATGTTGGTGATGCCAAGCGAGTAAGCCACAATCGATCCGGCGGCAGAACCACGGCCTGGACCGACTTCAATTTTGTTGCGTTTTGCCCAGTTAATAAAATCGGCCACAATTAAAAAGTAAGCGGCGTAACCCATTTTTTCGATCACGCTTAATTCAAATTCGGTTCGAGTTTTAATTTCGCTAGTAATCTCGGGATAGCGTTCTTTTAAACCTTCCCAGGTGAGTTCGCTCATGTAAGAAAATGTGGTTTTGCCTTCGGGCACTTCAAAATGCGGCAAATGATATTCGCCTAATTTAAATTGAAACTGACACGCTTCAGCAATTTTTAAAGTGTTACTAATTGCTTCTGGAAATTCTTGAAAGAGTTCTTTCATTTCATCCGGAGATTTTAAATACATTTGATTGGATTCAAATTTAGGACGGTTAATGTTTTCAATGATTTCACCCATGTGGACACACATCATGGCGTCTTGGGCGGGCGCATCTTTTTCAATTAAATAGTGCACTTCGTTAGTGGCGACAAGCGGCACATTTAACTTAGGGGATAAAGTTTTATAAGCTTCGCGAATGCGCATTTGCCTTTCATGACCCGGACCATGGTTTTGAATTTCTAAATAAAAATCACTACCAAAAATTTCTTGATAACGTTTTATCGCCATCTCTGCTTCTTCTAAATTGCCTTCTAAAATTTTTCTAGGAATTTCGCCTGACAGTGATCCGGAGAGTGCAATTAAGCCTTCATGATATTTTTTGAGCTCTTCTAAATCGGTACGTGGTTTGTAATAAAAACCTTCTAAGTGAGAACGACTCACAATTTTAGTTAAGTTTTTATAACCGATTTCGTTTTTAGTAAGAAGAACTAAGTGTCGTCCGCCGGCATCACGTTTGCCGTCTTTGTCAGTTAAAAGTCTGGGTGCCACATAAACTTCACAGCCAATAATGGCTTTAATGCCTTGTTTTTTGGCTTCTAAAAAAAAGTCTACTGCACCAAATAAATTACCATGGTCAGTTAAAGCAATGGCATCCATGCCTAGTTCTTTGGTGCGAGTGATCAGGCCTTTTATGTCTGGAACTGCATC
>CAYMKA010000205.1:0-2937 GCA_964390935.1 uncultured bacterium | reverse complement strand
CCTCGTCGAAATAGGCGCCGCCGCTATCCGGGGCGATTTCGACCACGATGCTGTCCACCGAGGTCGGAATCTTGAAGCGGGCCCGTCCGTCAGGCATCACGGGCTGGGTGTCGAGCAGGGCGTTGGTGCGCGCGTTGTGCAGCAGCACGTGGGCGTTGCTGATGCGGCCCAGCGAGGGGGTGACGGTGACGGTTGTCGTGGGTGCGGCGGCGGGCGTCGCGCCTCCTGCCGAGCTGTCGTCGAAAGGATAGCAGCCGGTCAGCAGCAGGGCGGCGCCCAAGGCGCTCAGGACCAGCGGACGGGTGGGAGGGAAACCGGATCATGACATCGCTCCTGATGCAGTGGTTTTCCCTGATTCTAGCCCCGCCGTGTGGTGCGGGAAGACCGTTGGTCCGGTTCCCGCGTCATCCCCCCTTGCGTTACAGCGTCCAGGCGATTTTCAGCCAGACCGTGCGCCCGGGCTCGTTGACCCGCGTCGTTTGCACATAGCCCGGAATGGCGCCGCCCGCGCGGCTGATGGCCTCGGCATATGCACGGTTGAAGAGGTTGTCGATGCCGCTGCTGAGCGTGAGGTGAGGTGCCGCCTGCCAGCGGCCGTTCAGGGAGAACACGGCAAAGCCCGGCGTGCGCGCCAGATCCTTGCCGATAATATTGCCCTTGCCGGGGTCCACACGATCCTGATCATCCACCAGCCGCAGCAGCCCCCCGGCCGACCAGCGCGCTGTGGCGTAATCCAGCCCGATGCGGATCTCCAGCGGCGACATCTGCGCCAGGGGTGTCCCGTCCGTACGGTTGTCGCCGTGCGCGTAGGCCAGGGCGGCATCGGTTTTCCAGCGGCCGGAACGCCGGGCGGCCGTCAGTTCCGCGCCCCAGGTGCGTGCATCGACATTGCGGGTGACGCCGGTTGTCATCTTGTCCATGCCGCCGCCGCTGTAGTCGATCAGCAGGAAGTCGCTGATGGTGTTGTAATAAGCCGAGACGGAGTATTCGGCGTACTCGTCCTTGCGCAGCGCGCCGATGTCCAGTTGTGTTGTCTGTTCCGGTCGCGCCGTGTCGAAGGCGCTGTTCGCCGTTTCCCCGCGCTTGGCGATCAGTTCCCAGTAGTCGGGGAAGCGCTCCGATCGGCTCAACCCGGCATAGAGCGTCGTGGGGCTTGCGGACAGGTGTCGTTCCAGACGCAGGAAGCCGCTCGACAGGGTGTCCTCGCGGTTGCGGCCGCCGGTCGGGTTCATCGCCATGGTCATGCCGCCCATGCCCATCAGCATCAGGCTCCGGCGGCGGTCGACGGCTTTCCAGCGGTCGACGCGGGCTCCGGCGACCAGCCGGTCCTGTTCGCCCAGCGCCCGGTCGATTTCGGCAAACAGGCCTTGCTGGTCGAAATCGGCATCATCGGACCACGCGCCGTAGACGCCGTCCGGTTTGGCGCTGCGCGAGCCGTGTTCGTTCGATTGCGCGTCCAGGCCGAGGGTCAGCAGCGCATCCTGACCCATGAGCAAAGTCCCTGCCACTTTTCCCCCGCGCGTATCGCGCTTGAGGTCGGCGTAGCCCATCATGCCGGGCTTCCGCAGCGTCTGGTCGTCCATGATGTGGTCGACATGGCTGTCATAGACCATCGCTTCGAGCTTTTTCAGCACGGGTCCCGGATCCCGCCACTCGCCGCGCAAGCTGACGCTGTCGCGCAGGAATTGCGTGCCGTCCATCGCCCGGTCGGCATAAGCTGCCTTGCCGTCGCTGCGCCCGCCGGACAGTTCGATCCGGGTCCGGTCGTCGGGCGTCCAGCCGAACGCGGCCTCGCCACTGTAGCGGTGATAGCCGGAATGGACTTTGTCGCCGTGACCGTCACGGTAGTCGTTCGCGCCGGAGTCGCTGCCGGTCAGGCGGACGTAGCCGCTGCGGTTGCCAAAGCGGACGTCGGCGATTTCGTCATGGCGGGCGGCGGAGGCGGCCAGGGCGCTTGCATAGCCTTCGATACCGGGCCGGGTGAACCGGTCGCGCCGGCGCTCGAACAGCACCGTGGCGGCCGTGTTGCCGGAGCCGTGCTGCACGGTTTGCGGACCCTTGATGACCGTCACGGTCTGGTAAAGCTCCGGATAGATGTAAGCGGTCGGCGCATCCATGCGGGCATTGCAGCCGCCGAGAAGGGTTTCCCCGTCGACCAGGATGCCAAGGCGCGATCCGGCCAGCCCCCGGAACACGACGTCACCGTCGGCTCCGCCCTTGCGGGTGACATTGAAGCCGGGAAAGGTCTTCAGGATATCCGCGCCGTCATGCGCGGGCACCGGCTGGCGCGGCGCCCGCGCATCGGCGGTCATGACGGCAGGCTCGTCCAGCGCGGCGGCGGTCACCAGCACGCCGGGCAGGGCGACTTCGACGGCATGGAGCAGGCCGATCGGGGCGAGGCCCAGCAGGGCCAGGGCAAGACGGGTGCGGACACAGGGCATGGACATTTCCTCCAGTCAGGGATGCGAGGCGGGTTCAAGGACAAAATCGAAGGTCTGGCTGACCGTGGCGGCGCCCGGGCGGCAGTGGTAACCGCCGACCGCGCGCAGGGCGGCGCGGTCGAGACGCGGCGAACCGGAAGAGGCGCTGATCTCCGCCGCCGTGATCCGCCCGGCCTCGTCCACGCCGAAGCGGACGACCGTGCGTCCCTGCTCTCCCAGTTTCCGCGAGAGGGGCGGATAGGACGCTGCGGGCCGTTCCGGGCAGATCACGGCCGCCTCCGCGGTGGTCGGGGCCGCTGCCGGGACCGGGGCGGCGCTCGGCATCGGGACGGAATTCGGCCCGGGCGGCGCGGAGGCATCGGCTGGTGGGGACGTCAGGGTCGGTGCGGGCGCTTGTCCGGATTCGACGGCGGAACGAACGGGGGCAATGACGAACGATGCGGGGTGGGACGTTCGTGACGGTTCCGGTGCTGCCGCAGGAGGGATGACGCTGGCC
>CAYMKA010000204.1:0-2939 GCA_964390935.1 uncultured bacterium | reverse complement strand
CCTATGACTTGAGTTTTTTTAACAGGTGCCCCGACTTTAATATTTTTAGCGTAATGAAACATGCCAATGTTTTTTGAAATGACGGGTTGAGTGGCTTGTTCTGCGCTGGCTTTGGCATGCACAGCACCTACTCCGGCCTGATCACTAGAACCAATCGGCGTAGAAACTGTCGCCACCGCTGTTAAATTTTTTTTAACTTTTATTTTTAAACCTTCATGTTCAACAGTAATTTCGCTGACCTGACGAGCATTTAATAACTCGATTAATTTTTTTAATTCGTCTTCAGAAAATTTTGATTTCGATTTTAGTTCTTGGGCCATGGGCTTAATTGTAACTGAAACACATGATTTAGATAACGCGTGAATATCGTGATTTGCTGAGATTTTTTTGAACTAAAATTTTTTCGTCAGGGAGGGCGGTCTTTTTTTCGTTTTTGATATATTTTTCTAGCCAATCAAAAAACCAAGAATCGGTAATGGTGAGTAAAATCCTTTGCCAAAACGTTTGAGACTCCTTATTTTCATAAGTCTGAACGCTAAGACTACTTTTTGGCAGGATGATATTTTTTTGATGAATTCCACTTACTCTAAAAAAATTCATCACCCAAGGTAGGGCTGATGAATAAGTGCCCAAAGACAAAAAATCATTAACGTAACCTAAGTACAGACTGCCTATAACGCCAAAAATATCTAATAAATCCACGGGTGACTCTTTCTGCCCCCCAGGGGCTATTATAAGTATTGATAGTTAAGCATGGCCATAAATATTAGAGGAGCTGTTTCCGTACGATAGATTCTAGGACCTAAAGTCACTGGATGAGCTCCCTGTGTCTTAAAGCTAGCCACTTCATCTGGTGTTAGACCTCCTTCAGGTCCTACTATATATAGAAGAGACTTTGGCTTTAATTTAACAATTTGGTTGTTTAGAACAGATTTGATGGTTTGATTAACCTCATCCTCGTAGCACACTAAAACTAAATCGAAGTCTTTGAGGTCTAGCTGGGCTAATTTGAGGGCTTTCTCAACTTTTACTAAGGTACTGCGTCCGCATTGTTCACTGGCAGCTTGAGCAATCTTTTGCCATCGCTCTAATTTTTTATCGGTATCAATCGCCTTGATAATACTGCGCGATGTCTCAAGGGGAATAATTTGGCTGACTCCGGCCTCAGTACACTTTTGGATAATGTCTTCAAACTTATCAGCCTTGGTTAGGCCTTGAGCTAAGGTCACTTGAAGGGGCAAAATTTCAGGATTTTCCTCTACTTTAATGACTGTGACCTGAGCGGAGTCTTTATCAATCTTTAAAATCTCACCAAAGTAGTTTTTTTGATCGAAATGGCAGGTGATTTTTTCGTTCACTTTGACCCGGGCGACTCTAATGAGGTGATGAAAGTTGTCGTCTTTTAGTTCGATTAGGTCGGGTCTAATAAAACAGGATTTATCGATAAAACAGTGGAACATAGAGAGATTATGACCCCCAACCTACATGATGATCAAAGGTATTAAATTTCTCCCCCTATAGGGGGAGAAACCAGATCAATTTGAAATTGTTAATGAATTGGGGGTATTACAAGTTTTCCTTCTATTTTTTCGATAATTTGGTGTATGGCAGTATCCTTAGATGCAAATAGATTAAGTAAAGAATTTATTACTAAGTCAGAACAAGCTGCTGAAAATAAATTGTCTTTAGAATTTGCCAAAGCTCCTAATAAAGCAAATAAAGTCGTCCAAGCTTTACAGAGTGGTCATACGATGGACCAAGTTAGAAAAGCTTTAGAAAAATATTTAAGTCTAAATCGTTCAGTGACTAATACTCCTAAGCTAATTGATCTTTTTAGTGAATTAAATTCTAAAGGAATTGCTAAGTTGGACGGTTTGTTTTTAGGCTTCTTATCTGATTTAACAAGTAGTAATCGACGTTTAGGAATTGGTCGTGACAAACAAGATGAGAAAAATATTGCTAACCAAGTCATGAGAGGGGTTCTGAAAAAAGTTCCTCCTGAGAATGCGAAAAAATTACTTGGAGAGTTACAAAATAAGGGAATAATTTCTGCTATTAAAGGAATAGAAATTGCTAATGAATTGTCTCAATCTAAGGCGGTTGAAAGTGCTCGAGTCTCATCTTCTAAACAGTCTGCTTTAAAACTTACAAAAGATAAAGATCAGTCAGTTTTAGTTCCTCCAGGCTTTTCTATTAGTATTGCTAAAGAGTTTGAAATTAAAGAAGCAGGTTCTAAAGAAAATTCAAATGGAGTTCAGGCTGACGCAGAAAGTCAATTTTATATAAAAGTGATGGAAACCGTTGAAAACTTAATTAAAGAATCAGGCAAAAATAAGATGGAAGCTAAAATAGGAGCTAAAGAAGTGAGTCTCTATGCAAACAAATTGTCTAATTATTTTTTAAAGGACTCAGCAGCCTAAACTGTTAAAATCTTTTCATGTCGGATCATTTGAAAGGCAATTTAAAAAACCAGGCCAAGCGCGCTGTGGCGAAGTTAAGTAATCACGTCGGCAAACTTTTTATCAAACAAAAATCAGATGAAAAATATAAAGATAACTGGGAAGAACTTGCGACCGAACAGTTTGATCAGGCCTTAAAGCTGGATCCCAATAATCCAGAATCAAAATATTATTTAGGTCTTATCCAATATGACAAAGGTAAATTAAAACCTGCATTAGATCTGTTTCGTGAGTCTTTAAAGTTTTCGGTTGATAAAGCCCTGCGTTACAAAACTCTCATTCAGGTAGCTAAAATTTATTTAAAAGAAAAATCACCTATTTTGGCGATGGAGTATGTTGAAAAAGCGATTAATCTGATGCCTAAACGAGGCGAAGCTTTTTATTACCAGGCGATTGTCTATGAACATCAAGGCAAAGTTAAAAAATCAAAAGCGGCTGCGCAAAAAGCAGTAGAACTGGGCATAAAACAAGCAAAAAAAT
>CAYMKA010000203.1:0-2967 GCA_964390935.1 uncultured bacterium | reverse complement strand
TCAGAAAAGTTCAATTTTCTGTTTTAGAAAAAACCAGACAGGATGCGCTCGCTCAGATAGGAGCCATTCCAGAAGGACACTATTTAAAACATTTTTATTCACAGGGCGAGTTTCAGGACATTGCCAGCTTTAGATTATTTAGCGACGAACTGAGGGCTGTCTAATGGATACAATCATTCGATTCGCTCATAAAGAGGACATTCCTCAACTGCTCAAATGGAGTTTAAGCCCGGATTATTTATTTTACTTTGGAAATTTGAACCCAGGAACAATTGCCAGCCAAAAAGAAGAATGGATCAGACGCATCGACTTAAATCAACTGGCTTTTGGACCTCGACAAACGCTCATGGTTTTAAATACTCAATCTATCCCCATTGGCTTTATTACTTTAGCCAATATCGATTGGCGAAACCGCCATTGTGCTTTTGAAATATATTTTGATAAAAAGGCACGGGAGCAGAATCTGGCATTGGACACCACCGCTTTTGTTTTTAAATATGTTTTTGAACAACTCGGGCTAAATAAAATTTACAGTTATGTCTTAAGTGAAAACAAACCAGTTCTGGCTATGCAAAAAACAATCGATCAAAAGCCTGAAGCTATTTTTAACAAACAGTTTTTAGTAAATGGGAAATATTATGACGTCTATTTATTTGGATATCATCGCAGTGAAATGGCCAAAGAAATTGAAAAAAGACTGACTAAATAGAAGTCCCTGTCGAACTTTTTGAGTCGCCTTTTAATTTTTTATTTAATTCATCCAGGGCTTTTTGTTTTTCGGCACCAATTTGTTTAAATGTTTTTTGAACCTGTTGCTCATGATTAATTTTACTGCGTAGAACTTTTTGCTCTTTTTTAATGATTTTGTCTTTAAGATTTTGAGCCTGTTTTTGAGAAGTGTATTGATCAGCAGTCATGCCTTCGATCATTTCTGGATTAGCCGCAATAACCGCACGACGTTGTTTTTCAGCTAATTCAGCCTCTTGGTTCAATTTTTTCATTCGTTCTAAGAGAATTTTTTGTTTTTCAGGATCAAGTTGTTCAGGGAGTTTTTGTTCTAAGTTAGAAATCATCAAAGCTGCCATTTGATGTAAAGATTTTTTTTCTTTGACACTTTGATCTTCAATGCGGTGAATAATCGATAAAAGTTCCGGCTTTTGAGTTTTAATTTTAGGAAATTCAAAAGTATAAGCAGCCGGCATTAAAAACTTTGCCATTTCTAACTCCGTAATTTCTCCCGCTTCATATTCATTGGCCAGCTGAATAATTAATTCTTCCCACAAGTCAAAAGAACCTTCTCTAAAAACAGGTTCTTTTTCTTGTGTTCCTGGCCAATCTATTCTTTTTAACTCTCTTTGCCAGGCATCATCCAAAGCTTTGCTGGCAATTTTGCGAAGAGGTTTTAAAAAAATAGGCTTAATCCACACTAAGGGCGGAATCGACCATAACTTTTCAAATAGTTTTAAACCAATCACTCCTCAAGAGTAACTTAATTTATTTGAAAATCAAATTAAAAACCTAAATTATGATAGGGGATCGTCAAAAAGATCGTTAAAATAAATTATGCCTGAAAATAAAAACACAAATATTCCTCCTGATGAAAACAACTGGATATTTAACTTTTTTATTAAGAGCAACACCTTATATGCTCAAATTAGAGCGATGGTATTTGGAGCCTGTATTTTATGGTTGCTCTTAAAACAAGATTTTATTCCCCTGATTATTTGGATTCTTTTAAGCCTAATCTTTAATATTATCGGTATCCTTTATTGGCGCGCTCAAGCCAAAAAGTATTCAGATCGCATGAAAGAAATTGATAAAGAAATTCAAAAGCTAAATGAACAGATTAAAGAAAAAAGAGAATATTTTAAGAAACTAAAAGAAGAGTATTTAAATAAACCCTAATCTTAATTTTGAGGAACTCCAGCTCTTCGGGTTGTTAATTCGCTTGGTGCCCCTATGCCTCTTCTTAGTTGAATTCTGTTTTCAGGCGCTTCATTAGGAATAGTGACATTAGCAGAGGGATTTAGAGCTTTCATTTTACCCGCCAAACTCTTTTGCCAGTCGCTCATGTCGGCCCTATCAACTTTTTGATCACCAAAAGTCATGGCTTTTTTAAGATCTTCATGAACCAACTCTGTTGGATCAGAATTTTTTAGTTGAGTTTTTAATTTATCTAACTCAGTATAATTTTTTGCTAATAAGGTTGTATGAGATTTAATATGTACTTGTGCATCCTGGATATTGGTTGATGCTTTGGCTTGATGAGCAGGATTGCCAGGGAAATAGATTTGATCTCCAATCACCACCGAAGTATCTTTGCTACTTAATACTTTTTTCATATCAACAATAGTTTGTCTATTTTTTTGAATAGCCTCTTCTGAATCTTTAATAGCAGATTCTAATTTTTTAATTTCTGCTCTGACTGGTGCCATTTGGACATTATTTTCATTATCAAGTGTCTTAATCAAAGCTCTAGCTCTAAAAGTAATTTGAGCATTTAAATCATTAATAACAGAAAGTGATCCTCTTTGAATTTGATTATTTTTAATATAATTTTTTTGATCAGCACTAGCTTGATTGCTGACATAATCTTGATAGCCTGTTTCGGCTTTGAACTTTTTGCCACAGAGTTCTGTAATGACCAGTAAGGGTGTTCTTAAAGAATCATCCCCTACCAATTCTCTAACCTTATCAAATCTACCCCTCGTGATTGCCAAATTTAATTGTTCAATATTTATTTTTGCATTTGAAAAATCAGTATTAAATTGGTTACCCATCATTTTTTTCACAGCCCATTCGCTGGCTTTGCGAATATTAATTTCAGAAGTAGGAGACTGATTATCTTTTTACCATGACAATGGTACCGAAGTTGTTTTTTTGACAGTTCTAATCATGTCTCCATTCAGCTTAAGCATAAAATTAATGGTTAGTTCTGCTGATTTTTTAATGTCAGGATTTCTTTCT
>CAYMKA010000202.1:0-2994 GCA_964390935.1 uncultured bacterium | reverse complement strand
CAAAAAGATATTGTTGAACAGGGTTTAGGGCATATAGGGAAAGTAGAGTTAGTGCAGGTACAACAGCCTGTAGAACCAATACAAGAAGTACCACAAGCTACATCCCCACAAGAGCATATACCTTTTGTACCTGTAGAAATACCACGAAAAGATAACCCGACCAAGAAAGCAGAAACAGAGCATAGATACTTACAGACCCTTATAAAGCGGACAGCAGAATCCAGGGGGTACAAGGCAATAATTGAAGATGGTACACCTAGCGGTAAAGGACGAGTTGACGTAAGTTTAGAACGCAATGGTAAACGTATAGCCTGTGAAGTTTCTGTTACCACTGGAGATGAATGGGAGGTACATAATGTAGAGAAATGTCTTGCGGCAGGATATGACCAGGTAATAGTGTGTTCTAACGATGTAAAGAACTTACAGCGTATTCGGGAGCAGTTGGAGGGCAAATTAGGTACAAGTCAATTGAAAAAGGTACTTACACTTGAACCAAACGAAGTAGTCCAGTTTTTTGATAGGCAGATTATGCAGGAAAGCAGTGCTGAAAAGATAGTCAAGGGTTACAGGGTTAAGGTGAAATATGATACATCAACCGATAATTAAGTGCCCGAAAACTAAGTGGAGTTATTAAAACCCTATAGAAATGATATAATTTTCCCTAAATATTGCATACATAATAATAATTTAATACATTTCGGAAAATATCTACCTTGAAAATCAATAAACACTTCGCCAATAAAACCTCTGTATTGACAGATTTATCAAAGATTATACAAGAAAAGTATAATATTGGGGAAAAGCAAGCAAACAGTATTGTTACAAATAGAATATCTCCTCACTTAGATTTATTAAAAGATGACATTCATATAGCAATTGAATATCCATATATAGATAAAGTATACAGAGACAGTTACTATAATTATTATTCCTCAAAACTTAGATATTATTCTAAAGAAACAATTAAGCTATCTTTTTTCCTTGGCGAAATCAAAGATGAAGATTTTAAGAGCGAGGCTACAGTTAAGAATTTAGCAGAACGATATGTTGGATTTATAGTTTTAAGACCAACTGCCCCAATGGTTATTGGCAGAAGTGTAATTAATCCTAGTGCATTAAAAACTTCAAATTTTGAATGTCGTGTTGTTAATATACCAACAACTGTAAATTCTATTGAATTTATTACTGAGGGATTTCCACATTCAACACAGGATGCTGAAACTATTACGTGTGCAGAGACATCACTTTGGGCTATTATGGAGTATTTTGGTCATAAATATGTAGAATACAAGCCGACTCTCCCGTCTTTAATACTTGACAGTTTACAGGGTGTATCTAATGAACGACTTTTGCCTTCTCAAGGTCTACCAATTTCACAAATTGCTTTTGTATTAAAGGAATTTGGCTTTGGTCCTCGAATTTATACATTCAGAAATTCAGATTTTCATTCAATTTTAAGTTGCTATATTGAAAGTGGAATTCCATTAATCATTGGGCTGGATAATAGGCATAAAGTAGTAGATTTAGTAAGTGGCAAAAAAGGAAATATTGGGCATGCTGTTGTATGCATTGGGCACGAATCAGTATCTCATCAACAAATTGATAATTTGCCTCCATCTACTAATTTCTCATACAAACCTTTGATAGATAAGAATATTATCGTATATGATAACGACGAGATAGAAAAACAATTCATTTTTATCGACGACAATCATCCTGTTTATCAAAAAGCTAATCTTAAAAATCCTTGTAATTATTATACCGATCCCCAAGATGCAGAATGGAAGCATTGTGATATAACATGCTTTGTTGCGCCACTACACAATAGAATATATAAAGAAGCGAGGGAAACTAAGGCTTTTATTAGTGAGCTGATTGGTACAACTTTTGGAATTCCAGCAAACAGTGAATTATTTATCCGTATCTGCCTTGCATCAAGCAAATCATTTAAACAAGAAGTTGCACTTAAATTAAATTATTCTGAAGAAGTTAGAGAAACTATTTTAAATATATCAATGCCAAAGTTTATTTGGCTAGCAGAGCTTTCAACTAAAACCCTTGTAAAACAAGGTTTAAATAATGGAATTATCATTTTAGATGCTACAGAAACCATAGATGCCAATCTGAAATGCTTGTTATTTGCATTATATAATGATAAAATAGTATACGAAAACCCTAGTACCTTAAAATATGAGGTAAAATCTGTAAATTTGCAGCAGTTTAATTCATATAAAAAAAATCTTAAATCGTTTTGATATGTCAAGACCTGAAAATCAAAAAGAGGTTACAAACAAAAACATTGTAACTGAAGATTTGCTTGAATCTGATAATTTTTTTCAAGCTCTTTCAGAAATGCAAGAGAGGTTGGAAATAAAAAAAAGAGAATTTCAAATCGATGAAGACAATGCAAAAGTTTTTGCTTCGCAATTAGTGGTTAGGTAACTACACAAAAATGCAGTATTACACTGCGTTTTTTTTACTACAAGATTAGTAGCTACAAATTTGTCTCCGCTAACTAATTAGGTGCAAAGCATTCTTTTAATACAAAGACACTTTTTTTAGCATGTTTGCACTAAATGCTTGGCTTGTCGCCCCATCAATCATCAACTTCAAATACATCGAATACCTCGGCAGATGTATTGCATCTATCACATCAAACACCGGATAAAACTCCTTTGCTAGTAATTCAGCATCTGTAGCTCCAACACTAAAGGAAATAATAGTCCCGCAGTTTCCAAATATCGCAGTCCGTATTTTCTCATGCAGTTGGTCTAGAAACTGATTGGCCATAAACACTCCAAGCCCATACTTACGACATTCCGAAAGCATATCCGAAAAGCTCGTAGTTACGAATGTTTGTGATTCATCAATATATAAAAAGAACAGCTTACGGGTATGTTCTGGCTGGTGCGCTCTATACATCGCAGCAAGCTGAATAAATGTAACCAATATACTACCAAGAAGAGTGCAGGCATCTTCACCGATTTTTCCTTT
>CAYMKA010000201.1:0-2999 GCA_964390935.1 uncultured bacterium | reverse complement strand
AAAGCAACTGAAGCGCCCGGAAAAGGTTTTCACTGGGGCATGGCAACGCCTAGTCCTGTTCTTCCTCGCGGAACCCGCTTAAATGTCGGCAACAACGGCAGTTTAGAAACCATTTTAAGAGGCCCGGCATTAAAAGATGACGGCACACAAAACTTTTTAGGTGCGATTAGAACTTCGATGGGCACACTGGGTGCATCGAACATAAAAGAAATGCAGCAAGTGGATGTCATTATCGCTCCGTCTATTTTGACGGAAGGTAAGGTTTATCAAAAAGCTCAAGACTTGGGAATGTATAAGAAATAGGATTTAATTATTTCTTTTTCAATCGCGATATTCTTCGTAATTTAATTTCAGGTCAGTTGCTAAATCGGTTACATAGATCGTTAAATTATTTTTTTTAATAAATAATTTCATGTTGGCGACTTCAAACCAAAAACGTATTTCTAAATGATGACTTAATTGTAAAGCTAATTCCTGGATCTCTTGATAGATCTTATTAAATTGGCGATCTTCTTTTGTTTTTGGAACTGCAGGGAAATGTTTTCCTTTAATAAAAGGTTGGCCATACGAATAAACATTGTTTTCATAAATAAAAGGGATCCCTTGAGAGATTATTTCTAGAGAAACAGAGAGTTTTCTTTTGTTAACAGTAAAAAATCTATTATTAAAATAATCAGATCCGATTTTACTTATAAAGATTTTGGCTTTTTCAGTATCTTCTTTATATTTTTTTAAAGTTTCTAATAATTGCTTAGGATTAGTGATGTGGGGCGCTGCAAAGTATTTTTTAAGAATAACGTTCTTGTGGTCCGGAAGCGAAAGGACATAAACTAATGAATCAGCTCCAGAATCAATATATTCTCTGGGATAGGATAAAATTTTTGGTTGGTTAAACTTCATTGAAATTCCTTTTATATATCGAAGTAATTGTCTTAATATTTCAAAAACTAATCGGTACTTTTGCCATTGCAAAATAAAAGGATCTTCCGTATTCTTCGCCAACCCAAATGATAGTCATTTTAGATTTCGGTTCTCAAACCTGTGAATTAATTGCCAGACGCGTTCGTGAGCTGGAAGTTTACTCTGAAGTGTTGTCATTTGATGTTCCCGCAAGTGTCATTAAAGAAAAAGGCGCTGAAGGGATTATTTTGTCCGGTGGTCCCAGCTCATGTTATGAAGAAGGTTCTCCTCTTCCTGATCCAGAAATTTTTAAATTAGGGATTCCAATCCTAGGAATTTGTTATGGCATGCAGCTCACTCAGCAAATGCTGGGTGGCAAAGTGGAAGCCGACGGTTCAACTCGTGAGTACGGCAAAGCGCGCTTTAAAGCGAATACGAAATCATTACTCTTTACCGGTTTACTTGAAGATTTTGTGGCTTGGATGAGTCACGGAGATTCTGTCACTAAACTAGCCCCTGGTTTTGAAGTGGTTGGCGCAACCGATAGTTTAAAAAATGGGGCAGTCGAAAATAAAAAATTAAATTTCTATGGCCTGCAGTTTCACCCTGAAGTTTCGCATACCGAACAAGGCCGAGACATTATTCGTAATTTTGTATTTGTAATCTGTAAAGCCAAAGCCGATTGGACCATGAAAGATTATTTAAAACGCGCCATTACCGATGTTCAAAAAACGGTGGGCAATAAAAAAGTTCTTTTAGGTTTATCAGGCGGTGTTGATTCAACAACCGTGGCTGCTTTATTACACCAAGCGATTGGTGGTCAGCTCATTTGTATGTTTATTAATCAAGGTTTTATGCGCAAAGGCGAATGTGAACGCATTATCACGATGATTGAAAAATATTTTTCAATTAATTTGGTTTACGTAGATGCGTCAAAACGCTTTTTCGATAAATTAAAAGGCGTTACTGACCCGGAAGAAAAACGAAAAATTATTGGCACTGAATTTGTGCGCACATTCGAAGAAGAGTCTAAAAAAATTGGTCATTTTGATTTCTTGGCCCAAGGAACTCTTTATCCTGATGTCATTGAATCGGCAGCTAAACCTTCGAAACACAATAATAAATGGTATGTCAGTAAAGCGGCTGTCAAAATTAAATCACATCATAATGTGGGTGGGCTGCCAGATGATATGAAATTTGAACTGATTGAACCTCTGAGAATGCTTTTTAAAGACGAGGTTCGAAAATTGGGTCGTGAACTCAATATGCATGACGAAATTATTTATCGTCAGCCTTTCCCAGGCCCTGGTCTTGCCATTCGTATTTTGGGAGAAGTGACTCCAGAGCGCGTCGCGATTCTTCAAGATGCCGATAAAATTGTCATGGATGAAATTAGAGCGGCTGATTTATACCGAAAAGTGTGGCAGTCGTTTGCAGTGCTGTTACCGGTGAAATCTGTGGGTGTTATGGGAGATCAGCGTACTTATCAAAATACAATCGCTGTGCGCTGTGTGACCAGTGATGATGCGATGACTGCGAAGTGGGCGCATCTGCCTTATGAAGTTTTAGAAAAAATCTCTTCTCGTATTATTAATGAAGTCAAAGGCGTTAACCGCGTCGTTTACGATATTTCTTCCAAACCGCCAGCTACGATTGAATGGGAATAGAATTCTCATAGCCCAGGGTTTAAACCCCGGGCTATGAGAATTAATATATCTTTCCGCCGGTTTTCTTTAAGATTTCGTTCTTTGCTTTCAAATGATCTGCGTCGCTCGTTGTAAAAGTATGGGTTCCATCACCATTAGCCACAAAAAATAAATAAATAGTTGATTGAGGACGTAGCGCGGCTTTAATAGATTCAAGCCCAGGAGAAGCAATGGGTCCAGGGGGAAGGCCTCTACGAATATAAGTATTGTAAGGACTTTCATATTTTAAGTGTTTATAAAGCAAATAGGACAGACGAGGGTTGCCCATCGCGTATTTCACAGTCGGACAAGATCCTAAAGGAATGCCTTTGTCTAAACGATTATAAAAAACACCTGCGATGAGACTGCGTTCTTCTTGTTTCACCGCTTCTTTTTCAATAATAGAAGCCATCG
>CAYMKA010000200.1:0-3017 GCA_964390935.1 uncultured bacterium | reverse complement strand
CAGACAACGAGAGCAAGCTAAACTCAGTATGGAAAATCTTGGAAAGCTTAAATTTGGCATATATGAAAATCAATTAATTCCATTTGTTGATGTGTTTGAAAGGGTCAAAAATATTAATTTTGAAGATGCTCAAATCCAAAATGAATTTCGCAATCTAAAAATCGACCAAAAAGACATGCTTGCCATCAAAAAAGCGGCACTGGATATTCAAAGCACTATCGGCGCAGGAATTACCTCGCTTGGCGCAGGCGGCCTAGCAGGACTCGCCGCTTATGGTGCTGTTGGTGCATTTGGTGCTGCATCGACAGGCACAGCCATTGCTGGCTTAAGTGGTGTGGCAGCAACTAATGCAACTCTCGCATGGTTGGGTGGTGGAAGCCTTGCAGCAGGTGGATTTGGCATGGCTGGCGGCATGGCGGTTTTAGGTGGGATTGTTGCTGGCCCAGTATTAGCAGTCGGTGGTGCTATGCTAGCGTCTAAAGCAGAAGAAGCCAAACATGATGCTTACACTAATCTTTCTAAAGCAGAGCTACTTGCCGAAGAAATGCACACTGCCACAGTTAAAACAAAAGATATTGAACAACGCTTTGCCGAGGTTTCGGTCATGCTTGCTAAACTTCAACACATTTTTTCTAAACTTCTGAATGCACTCACCGAGTTGGTGAATAGCAATCAAAACTTTCAAACCTATGACAAAGATCAGCGCACACTACTAATGGTGTCTTTAGCGACCGCCAAAACCATTAAGAACCTTATGGAAGCACAGTTATTGGCAGATGATGGTTCATTGGTAAATATTAGTGCCACTCTCATTGAGTCAGAGCAACATATTAGTAAAATTACATCCGTACCATTAGCTAAAAACTAAACTATAAAATACTACTTGTCTTAACAATTAACTTTATGAATTGTTAAGACAATTTTTGAACGAGTAAAACAATGTCAAAAACTGAAGCTTTTGAGCAAGGAATTCATATTTTAAATGAAGATCAACTTGATCCTTTATTCCAAGCGACCCAGCGCATATTTAAAAACACCCATGAATTAGTAGAACTAGCTAAAAACAAGCAAAACTGTATTCATGCACAAGGATGGGCTTTTGAACAATTAGAAACAATCAAATTTAATCAAGACGCTATTGCACAAAATAGATTTGATATTTTTGCTGCTACTACGGAGAGTATGGGCAAACCACATGACCCTGCTGATATTCTTATTCAAAATAAAAATGGTAAAATCTTACGCGAAGTACAATTAAAATCTTGCGAAAATCTAGCCAAAACTGCTTTTGCTTTATCCGACCCCAAATATACGGACATGCAACGTGTTGCCCCATCGGATCAACACGACAAAATTAAAGAGCTTAATGACCAAAGAATAAATTCAGGCACATTAAAAGCTGAAGATTATAAAAATGCTGAACAAAATTTATCAAAAGGTGTATCTCACGATGGCATTTCCTCTGGAGGCACAACTCGCCAAGAAGCTATTGACGCATCTGATCCAAGATATGCCGAACAACTTGCTAATGAGCTAGATCAAAAATCATTACTCACTGAACTACATAAAACAGGCCATAGTGCTGGCCTGATGGGTGCAACTGTGAGTGCCTCATTTACTATTCTTGATGAAGGAATAAATGCCTTCAATCAAGGCAACATAGAAATAAGTGAAATAGTCGTTAAAGTTACTACAAACAGTGCAAAAGCTTATCTTACTAGCTATGTTACAGCTGCAACTAGTAGAGGGCTTGCACATGTTGCTCAAGAGAGCTTGGCTGCTTCATCCGCAAATGCTCTAGTCAAAAGTAATGCCCATATTGCATTAGCAACTAGCATGGTTAAAGCGAGTAAATCCATTTATAAATATCTCACAGATGAGAATATGACTACCGAAGAGTTACTCTCTGATATTAACCACATCTCATTAACAGGTGCTGGTGCATTCTATTATGGTGCATTAGGTCAAATTGTCATTCCAATTCCTGTTGTTGGAGCATTAGTCGGCTCAACGGTTGGCTATTTTATTGGCAATTTGATTCATCAATCTGGCTTAGTCGCATTAGGTGAATCAGCTAATGTTAAAATAGCACGTGAACGACGTGAGCAAATTGAAAAAATGTGTTTACATGCCATTCCGCAGATGCGTGCCGAACGCATAGAGCTAGAGCGTGTATTACACAGCAATCAAATTGCACGAAGAGAGTTTATTAATGATGTTTTTTTCAATTTAGAAAGTTCACTCTTAACAAATGATGCTAATCAATACATCACAGCTCTAACAAGTTTAAATGGTGCTTTTGGCAAAGACTTAGGATTTAAAAGTCTTGAAGAGTTTAATACACTTATGGAAGACGATGAGTTCACTTTCAAATTATGACAAAACCATTTCCATGCACACAATGTGGTGCTTGTTGTCGCCACGTCAACTTATCGCCATTGACTGCTTACTTAGATCGTGGAGATGGAATGTGTAAACACTACAATCAAATCAGTCAGCTCTGTAACATTTATACAGATCGGCCTGAAATTTGCCAAATCAATGTCTATTACGAAAAGCATTATAAACATAGTTTGCTATGGGATGAGTTTGTCAACCTCAATCTTATCGCATGTAAACAGCTCAACGACATGGAGAACTCAGTCGTCTCAATCAATCCACCAAATACAGGGAGTTTTTAATAAATTCATCCATCACCTACCCTCTGCCTAGTGCCGATGAACAGCTCCTTGTGATGGTTTGAATATCCATAATCGATCATGTTGTAATTCTAAATACTAAAAAGCCTGTCAAATAACCCCCTTCATGGGTAATCTAACATCAATATAACATAGGCTCTTGCTGTTGCTTAAGCCGTTAAACGTTTTTTAGTCGAAGAATCGGTAGCGATTCAGCGTTACCGTTTAGGCAGATTGAAGGGGATCAGTTGATGTTATCTTATAACCACTCAGATAACATTCAACTATTCAGAAGAGAGGATTTTTCTGCCCTAGCCTATTGGGATTAAACGCAATAAA
>CAYMKA010000199.1:0-3025 GCA_964390935.1 uncultured bacterium | reverse complement strand
AAGGTAGTGGACTCGATTTGTATAAACAAATTCAAATGTATTCTGAAACTCAAAACCAATTGGACCAACTTTTAAGCAGTCTTGCTGCTCTGCAGGTTGAAAAAAATATTAAACTGCAGCAGCATCATTATTTTTTAATTTATTTTGCGCGTGCTTATAACAAAATTGCCTGGGCACAGTCATTAATTCAAGGGAATACCTGGAAAAAGTACATGGTTTATTTGCCGGCTGATGCCGTCACCATGATTGATAAATCAATTGAAGACTTAAGACAGTTTTTAAAATTTTATAAAGTCGATTTATCAGATAATGAGAAGTTGGTTGATCAAGATTTTATTAATTCTCAAAAACTGTCGGCTCAAGCGACGATTGATCAACTAGAAACAACTCTAAAAGCCAGCGCGATTGATCAAAAAATTATTCAATTGTGTTTAGGCATTAAAAATACTGATCAATTAAAAGAGGGGTTAAAGAAAAAACTGGTTGATTTGTATTTTAGTAAAGCCTTTAACGCTTACTTAAGTTACAGTCTTGATCGACACCAACGTTTGTTTGAGGATGTACGCATGATCACTTCTTACCCAGAATATGAAACAAGCCCTAAAGCTAAAGAGTTTTTGCAGGTCTTAATTGAACTTAAAACACTACTCGATTCATGATGTTACGAAAGGCATTTTTAGTGTTTTTTTGCTTGGTGATGCTGGTGCCGATTTTGCATGCAGCCCCCAAAGCAAGTGTCCAATATGATGGAGTGTGGTTTTTAGGTTTTAATCTTGAGAGACCTCTTTTTGTAGGGACTTTTGGTCAAAAATTTAGAAAAGCAATCGCCTATAGCATTAATCGTCACCAGCTCAATAAACAATTGTTTGGTAACGATCAGGAGTTTTTTCCTCTAATTCCTTATGGAAGTAATGACTGGGTGAGTGTGACACGCTTTCGTCACTCTTATGAATATAGCCCTTCACAGTCGGCGACCTTGATGGCCGAAATCATTAATACGGACAGCTTGAGAAAAAAAATAACCGAAATGACCTTGCTTCATACCGATGGTTTGCAGACGATTGAAACAGTTGTTTTTCTTAAAAAAGCATTAAAAGAAATTGGAATCGAACTTAAAACTCGCCAAATTGCCATGTTTCCTCTCGTTGATTGGGAAAATGAACTGATTAAAGGCGACTATGATTTCTTTTTGATGGGCTTTAAAGCCGAAAATTATCCAAATGAAAATTCACTGATTTGCCCATTGCTTGAATCAACGAGTTCAGTTAATTTTTTTCGTTATCGAAACAATGCTTTAGATGAAAGCTGTCGACTTTCCCAGAAAATGGATATAGATTTAATTTCTCAAGTGATGGACGACTTACCTTATTTGCCTTTATTTTATATAGAAGCCTTTAACAATGAATAACTTTTTTTCTCCAGATTTAAAATCAAAAAATATTTTTGAAATTGATTATGCTTCTCTTCAAAAAAATGGCATTCGCACTTTATTCTTTGATTTAGAGCAAACCCTAACCGATCAAGTTTGGTTAGAACCTAGTTTAAAGCTGCAAGAATTTTTTAAGGATTTAAAATCTAAAGGTTTTGATTTGTATGTCATGACGAATCAGAGAAAATCTGTCTCATTAGAACGTTTTATTTCTTATTTAGATGCAAAAATTGTATATTTTTTATTTAAACCTTTTCCCTGGTTTTTGCAGCACTTCATTGCTAATGATTTAAAAATTCCTTCTCAACAAGTTGCTTTGATTGGGGATCAGTTGTTTGTTGATGTTTTGCTTTCAAAAATTTTGGGATGTTTTGCTGTCTGGGTTGAGCCGGTCGGTCCTGCCTGGGGCCTTTACGATTGGCTGCTGAGACCCTGGGAAAAAGAAATTTAATAAAGTTAGATGAAAAGCCCGATTTCCCTATTTTTTGCTTTTGTCTTTTTTGGGCTTTTCGGACCCTCAGGGGTCAATGCCTTTGAAGCCACTTTTGTAGGAAGCACGATCGAAATTGCACGCGGAACCCAACAAACGGCTTACCTCACTTTACTGGGAGATCAAACACAATCAGAAGAAATCGAAGTTTCTATTGAAAAAATGTTTTTTAATAATTCCTTTGATTTAAGACGTTGGGTTTATTTGGAAAAAGACAAATTGAGACTTGAGCCTGGCTATCAGCATCGCATGCTGATTTTTGTAAAACCTTCAGCGCAACTAACCCCGGGACTTTATCAAGCCTGGATTAAAGCAAAATCTTCGCTCTCGGGTAAAACCAGAATCGTTAGAATTCCGCTGTCGGTGCAGTTGCAATAATTTGATCGATCATCAGTTCTGAATTTTTGGGAAGCTCAATAAATAAACCCAAAATATTTTTTTGGTTAACACATTCCAAGGTTTGTTTTTGCCAGGTTTCCTCATAAATTTGTTTATTAAAATCTATTTTATTTTTTTTGCCGGTTTGAAGGGCTTCTAAAATCTCTTGAGAGGCTAAACTAATTTCAAACTTTTTACTTTTACTCCAATAAGAAACTTGAACGGGCTTTTCTCCGCAACTCAGGGGTTTAACAAAGGGCACAAAATACAAAGCGTCCTCCGTACTTTTGATTTTTAAAGCTTGTCCGCGACCATTTCGAATAAAAGTGATTTCATCATCCCTATTTTTTTCATTTCCAAACTTTTGAATTTTTTTTAAACCAAAGGCGGGGTCTTCAAAGTCTTGGTAAGAGAGGGGTACTGGCTCTGCAACCGTGGGTGATTTAATTTCTGCCGTAAATTTAAGGTCTGAAATAATGAAAGGGAAGGGAACTTCTTGGATTTTTTTAAATTTAATTTCTTTCCATTGCCAGTCAAATTGAGCAGTATGGGCAAACACAGGAATAAAAACATTTGCCGATTCTTTGTCTTTAATGACGATCCACTGTGAATAGGGGGATTGTAAAATGGCTTCTTTATTGCGGGTGACGATTAAAATTTCGGCTCTTAGTTGGGACGTATACCTATAATCACTAATGTGAAATTGTATGAAAGCATCCGGTGACGAA
>CAYMKA010000198.1:0-3052 GCA_964390935.1 uncultured bacterium | reverse complement strand
TTTCCCATTTTGTTTTTAATAATTATTTCTGCTTTGTTCTCTTCTCTCAAAGAAACAGATATATGCTTATAGCTAAATTGAAAATTACGACCTGGCTCATCGTTGAAAGATGCTAAACTTTTATATAAACCTGCAACTGTAAAACGCTGCATCCACATATGTTTAGTTAATGATGATCTTGTTGGATTGTTGATATCCCAAATATCATCCCAATACCCAGGTTTTGAGATAAACAAATGATTACCCCTCAGTTTAATAAAAGTCTCCACTGAAGGGATTATCTTTGTATCAACACTCTTAAAATTATTAAGATAAATTAACTGATTATTACGACTGTTAAAATAAAATGGCGTTGCATTCACCTTACGACACGCGGCAAGAGCACCTGCATACATCAACTTGGTTCCACCCGTTAAGTTAAAACCAATTTTGGCATTAGCAGGCATTCTCTCGATAATATCCAGAATTGTAGCGCGGACATTTTCAGGGTCATACGGATCAACGGCTACTTCACCGTATTCAGCACCTCCAATAAACTGCCTCATAACATCAGCTGGAAATTCAGGTGAATTTACAAAAATGTGCTTCCTACTTACAAACTGTATTACGCCTAGCAAACTTGGCATTCTTTGTTCACCAAACAAATGAAAAATAACATCATATTGATCAATATCAGCATTCGTTTTTTTAACCTGTCTACCATGCCACTCAAGCCATTCATTCGGTAGAATAATTTCTTCAGGAGGCTTTCCAGGCTGAGAAGATGCTATCAGTCGCTTTTTGAGAGCTGGATGTCTAAGGGCTGCAAAAGCCCATACAAAAGCCATAACAGGGGTTCCTGGGCTTAGGTAAAGTGTCACAAGCTTTTCACTTTCTTCATTTTCAACAGCATTCAAAGCATAATTTGCAGCTTCATATATACCTTCAGTATCATTTAGACGGCTTAAGCTAACCGAGTGAAAATGTATACGAACCTTTTTAGCAGCTTCAGAAAGACTTTTATCAAGCCACTGAGCAAAGTATTTGTGCGCATCAACTGAATTCGAGAACTGTTCTATAAATTCTTTAGAAGCCGAATCCGATGATTTCATACCTTCTATTTTTTGCTCAAACTCATCCATTTTGCTTTTGGTTTTCTCTGGGTGTGTAAATGCCAAAATCACAATATCTGTGTAATCTTCAGCATGTAGAGCACTCAAAACAGGTCCCATTGACTGCTCCAGTCCGAGTGAAGCTCTGAAATCAGTCATTCCATACCATGTCATTAAATATTTCTTCAACTTACACCTCCTTTTTTGGTAGAAGTATTTTAACTATTGCGTTTCCCGACGTTATGGAATCACCAACTTTTACGCAAACATCGGCAATTACTCCACTGGTTTGTGATGTGATTTTTTGAGTATTACCGACTTCATCATCTATCTCGATGAGAATATCGCCGTCTTTAACAATACTGTTTAGAAGACAACGAATATTCTGAACAGTACCCGATTCAATTTTTCGAGGCAGTTTTACTGTTGCCGTATCAAATAAAATGCCCTGTTCTCTGATAGACAACTTATGAGCCAAAGATAACAGCTCATTGTCATTAATTACTTTCCTTTTATAAAGTTTGATAATACACTCTCCACTCATGTTGGGGTGTCGGAGTGCTAGATTAAACTCTTCTCTTGCTATCTGTGCTTCTTCCCAAGCACCAGTTTTTTTAAAATCAAACGGCTTATATCTATCGACGATGTATTCTAAGCCTTCAAATGGACATTGGTTGTTTTTCAACGCAGCAAGTCGTACAGATGAGTTATGATCTTTTATCAAAGTTACTAGGTTTTCTGGTGATATAAACTCACAGGCGGCAGCACTTTCTCTTTCTGCGCTGGCAGTACTTTTGCTTTTAGCATCAATACTATTTATTTCTTCTGCTGTAAAAGATGCTGGCTTAAGGCTGAATTTTTTAAATAACTCTTGATAGCGTTCTATTTTTTCTTTAAGAACAATACTTATAGGGATTGCTTGCTCAATATATTTTTCAAGCACCCTCTGAGTCAAATATGTGTTTTGATTACGAAACAAATCCTCCAATGCATCGTAAATAACACACTCAATATCAGCACCAGAAAAACCATCTGTTAGAGTAGATAAACGTTCAAAATCGCCTCTATGCAGAGTGAGCTTTAATGATTTCGTTTTAACTTCAAAAATTTGCCTCCTTTCTCTATCATTTGGCAAATCAATATAGAAAATTTCGTCAAAACGTCCACGTCTTAAAAGTTCTGGAGGTATTGTCGTGATGTCATTTGCAGTCGCAATAACGAACACTGCTCCTGGCTTCTCCTGCATCCAAGTAAGAAAATAACCAAAGAGCCGAGTGGTTATCTCGGTGCTTCCCCCAGCCCCATTGACTCCAGAGAATGCTTTTTCAAGCTCATCAATCCATAGTACACAAGGACTCGCTTTTTCGGCGATCTGAAGTGCTGTCTTCATATTGGCCTCACTTTGGCCAACATACTTCCCCATTAAAGAACCTATATCTAGACGAAACAAAGGCACATTAAATAAAGAGGCAGCAGCCTTCGCACTCATTGATTTTCCACAACCAGGCATTCCAGCCAAAAGCACCCCTTTCGGTGCTGGAATTCCTAAACGTTGAGCCCCTGTCAAATCATCAACGATCTGTTTTTTATTGCGTAGCCATCCTTTAAGTTGTTCCAACCCACCTATCTGCTCTATGCCGATTGTGCTATCAACCAGTTCTAGAAGACCAGATTGGGCAAAATGTGTTTTCTTCAGCCTGATTGCATCGTTCACAGCATCTTTAGAAAATAACTTGCCATAATGATTGATCAGTGTTTGGATAATCCGTTCAACCAGTTCCCTTTCCATGCCTGAGAAAATGGATATAAGGTTAGACTTAATCGCCGTACTAATGACAATCTTTTTTTCAGAAATAACCGTATTGAATATATCTTCTGCCTGCCTTGATGAAAGTGGCGGGCATGGTACGGTAACGAGTAAATCTATAATTTCTGAAAATAAGATACTTTCTTTTGCAACC
>CAYMKA010000197.1:0-3053 GCA_964390935.1 uncultured bacterium | reverse complement strand
GTCCTTCGGCAAGAAGGAACATTTCTTTTCCACCCGGGAAAATATATTTATCCATAAATTCGTGTCCGTTGTGTCTTTTTGATTCTCCTTTTCCAGAAACAATCGATTGAATCAAAAATCGGCCATTATTTTCTAAAATAGAATCAATCACTGAAAAGTATTTTGGCAGATTTTCTATACGAACGTGTTCGTACATTTCAATACTTGTGATTTTGGTATAAGAACCTGGCATGGGGTCATGTAATATATCCAATTTTTTAACAGTAATTAAATTTTCTAGATTTTCATTTTTGATGCGATTCAAAACAAATTGATAATGGTTTTCACTGTATGTGATGCCCGTGGCTTTGACCCCATAATTTTTGGCCATATAACAAATGAGCCCTCCCCAACCGCAGCCTAAGTCTAAGAGTCGGTCAGAAGAATTCAGTACCAGTTTTTTGGCAATATGCTCATAGTTATTTATCTGCAATTGATCAAGAGAATCTTGGTCTGTTTTTTTAATGCCGGATGAGTAAGCCATGGTGGGACCTAAAAGATAGCTATAAAACTGATCGGACAGATCATAATGATAAGAAAGATGTTTTCGGCGTAGCAGACTTTTAAAACGGTCTAATATTTTTTGCATTATTTTATTAAACGAAAAGAAATATGGTTTTTTATTCTAAATAATTCCAGAATATCTCCTTCAAAATCAATTTCTTTTTTAACAAACAGCTCTGTGAGTTTAATGACATTACCAAAGCTTAAAATAATTTTAATTAAGGATAGAGGGTTTTTAAAAACCAAAACAACTCTTTCAGGTAAAGTGGAATCTCCCAACAAAAAAGACTTTTGATTAGATAAAAACAAAATGTCCAATCTCTTATTTTTTATAACAAGAAAATGACTGAGTAATTTTTTAATTAGATAAAAGCTCATAAATTCTTACAGGCTGATCTTTACCCATTACCATGACATGGTCAATTTCCCTGTAATAAACATGGTGTCGTTTATACTTAAAATGACCTACTATCTTTATTGCCTTTCCTTTAAACAAGGCTTTCATAAAATCTTCTGAAACAAGAATACCTGTCCCATATGTTTTATTTGCTGTTTCTAGTCGGGAAGTTGCATTGACCGGATCTCCCATCATTGAAATATCAATACTTGCGGTCTTACTCCCCACGCTTCCCCACACCACATTACCGTTATTCATCCCTACTCCGACCTTAAACGTAAATTTAAACAAAGGGCCAATTTTTTTATGATTACCGGTTATTCTTTTTTTAGCGTTATAAAGTTTTTGAGAAAAGGTTTTAAGCAAATCAAAAAACTCAACTGACGAAGATAAAAGTTCATTTTTATTTTTTACCGATTTAATTTTAGAATAAATTTTCAATCGGTATTTTTTTATTGTATTTTTACTTATATTTAAGCCATAAATCTCCACAACAGTATTGAGCAGTTTATCAATGAATTTATTTTTGATAATTTTTAATTTGTCTTCCCCTTCTTTGCTGCCAATTCCAAATTCTGGATAATTTACTGCCTCTAACGCCTTTTGAACGTAGTCCTCAAAAATTTGATAGTTATACAGTTGATTGTATTGACTTAATTTTTGAAAAGAATCCAAAGTAGCAGCCAAGGCATCTTTTTCAGATTCAAAAGCATTAAAAGATCCATCACCTTCTGTTTGAATGATGCGACCATTGTTATCGACAGTATCTTTTTGAAAAGCATCATGAACCGTATTTAATAATAGACCAAAATGATACGGATTTTTTAAAAACTCGGCATACTGAGTACAAGCTCTTAGATCAATAAAACGCATGACAGCATTTTCATGTACGAACGGTAGATAAGCTGAATTTCCAGTTTGGCCTTTTTCTAAAATTAAATCTGCTGTTTTTTTACCAAACTTCGCCACATGAGATTGATAAATCATCTCTTTGTATTTCTCGATTAACTCTTTATTTTTGATAACTAAAATAGCCTGGTTGAGAATATCAGTTAAAATTCGAATAGATTCTAGATACAGCTTTCCTTCAGAAGTAATTTTTCCATCTTGGGCAAAACGTAACTGGATATCACTAATTAAAAGAACACCTAAATTAGTCATAGGATAAAGAACCATGGTTTCTACGTTTGCCACTTTAGTCACCGCTGCGTTTAATTCAACATGTGATTCAGATTTTTTTCGCCAGTCGTGCTCATCACGATCCAAACCAAAAATATCATATGGCCCAGAAAAACTAAGTTCTAAGTATTCAAAACTTTCACCACGACTAACCAGAATTCCATCTTCAATAAATTTTAGTTCTCGACCTTCTTTGTCATAGAATGCCCACTGTTTAGTGTCTTTTAGCTGATAAATAATTTTATGTTTTAATTTATCTTTAAAATCTCGATACGTTTTCTCGGCGACACTGTCGACTTTTTCTAAAAAACTATTGATCTTAGTTATCTGATCTTCGGATTCATTAATCAAAATATTTTGAATTTTTTTATTCTCATTTAGTGAAAAAGAAAATATCGTACGAAGCTCAATCTTAGGAATATTCGCTATCAGAATGGGGTCCATCTTGTCCGCCCAAACTTTAGTCGCTGCTGACAAATGTTTTCCATTATTTTTCGGAATCACATAAGGCAGTAGTCGAGTTTTTCTAGCAATATAAAGTTTTAATTTTTGAACCATGTTGCTTAAGCCAGATAAAACAGGATATTTGGCGCTTCCCCAAGCATAAGTTGCATCGAGATATTTTTCTCCATTATCAAAAATACCTTCTTCATATAATAAAAGCCTATTTGATGAGGCAATCGATTGAATTTCATTAATTACATGGTTAATCAATTCTTTAGCAGATTTTACATAGCTCATGTGTTCAATAATACGACTTGTCGCATCAACAACTTTTTTTCTAACCTCGCCAAAAGATTGGAGATGTTTAAAATCAGAAAGCATCTCAGAAACTAATGCATCTTCCGAATAGGTCGAAAAATCTTTATGTTGATTAGACTTCTTTGCAGACAAGATATCGGTAATAGACTTTCTTAAACCTTGAGCTAAAACT
>CAYMKA010000196.1:0-3104 GCA_964390935.1 uncultured bacterium | reverse complement strand
GCAGTAAAAACACAATGATGAATCAACTTTCGTTGATCCAATCTCAAACCCTAGGTCTAATGGCAGCAATACCGATATAAATGCGGATAAATTAGTCTTAATTTTAGATTTTTAGTCATTTTTGCGAAAAAAATGATTTATCACATGTTGACGTATTCACTAAAACCTATGATTAGATTAGTTGTTTTGATAGTGATATTTTCGCCTATTTGATAGCACAGATGGCACTTTTTACACGAACGTGGTAACTACCCCAAAAACCACGGTTTGTTTTGGGCGCAATACCACGTCATAACCTAAGGCATTGGCCATGCGTGTAAACTCTAACAAACCGACTGAATGTGCTGTTTCGGCATTGGTAATCGTGCGTCTGGATAACAAAGTCCGCTCGGCTAGGGCTTGTTGGCTTAGTTTTAGCCTACGTCGAATAGTTTTTAACTCTAATGCCAGTGTTTCTAAATTATTGATAGGATAGTTGCGCATCTTTATACTCATATATTTTACATTATTTATATTTGAGCATTATAACGCGCATTGTGTGTTTTGTGTTGATGCGATTGTTAATGTGGGGGGAGTTACCGATTAGGGCCGTTTTTTCATTTGCAGTTAATGCTTTCCTGATGCGATGAAATGCAGGCATGAGCATTTTTTCAAATGCAAGCCGCTACAACTATGGCTTATAAAAGTGCTTAATAAAAGCATTTTTAAACTGTTGGTGGCAGTTCGTACAGCTTTGTTCGAGCGTGTTAAAAGAGCTTATGATATTTTGACGATTCCCCGTTTTAGCCTCAGTGGCTAGATTTTTGGCCGCTTGGTGTGTTTGACCGTCCAATTGTTTTAATCGACTAGTATCTCGGCCAAAAAACATCATAATGCGTAGTTTTTCACTAAAAGGCGGTTCTGGATGCTCGGCGATAAGTAATGCTGTTTTGGCAACAACGTCCCAGTCTCCACGAGTCATTGCATGGTTGGTTAATTGCATATTGTTATCGAGTTCTTGCATTATTTTGCTTAAAACCATTGCGTTTTTGGGTGGTGTCTCATCTGCCCAAGTAATTGCTATGGTCGATATTGTCAATAGCAAGACGGTCGCTAGTTTTGATAGCATCTGCATAAACATAGAGGGTTGCATAAACATAAAATAGTCTCTTGTTTTAATCCTCAATATGACGGCCTTCACCTTGTTCTTCATGGGTTACACCATCACGGATATGGTAAATTCGTTTAAACGTCGGAATAATTTTTTCATCATGCGTTACAACAATAATGGCGGTTTCAAACTGAGCGGCCATTTCATTGAGTATGCGTATCACCGCCATTGCGCGTTTACTATCGAGTGCGGCAGTGGGTTCATCGGCAAGAATCACAGGCGGACGATTGACTAATCCTCGGGCAATAGCAACGCGTTGTTGTTCGCCTCCTGATAGTAGCGAAGGCATGGCATAAGCACGATGTTGTACCTCTAATGCCGTCAATAACGACAAGGCTTTGGCGCGTGATTCTTCATTAGAATAGCCCGCCAACATGGGTAACAATGCGACGTTATCAATGACATTTAAAAATGGAATTAAATAAGGCTGTTGAAAAATAAAGCCTATTTTATCGCGTCTTAGCGCGGGTAAGTCGCTGACTTTCCAGCCGTTGTCATAAATAACTTCATCCCCTAACGTCATTCGTCCTGCCGTTGGCGTAATCACCGCGCCTAAACATTTGAGTAGCGTACTTTTTCCTGAGCCAGAAGGGCCAATCAACCCCACCACTTCGCCCGCTTTTACCTGCATATTGACATCTTTTAAGGCATCAAAGGCAGAGTCGCCACTGCCGTAGCGTTTTTTGAGACCTTCAATACAAATACCGTTGTTCATCCGTTTAGCCTCCAATCGCTTCGGCAGGGTCAACTTGTAGGGCAATACGAATCGCAATGACACTGGCTAAGGCGCAAATTGTTAACACAGCAAAGAAGCCAATCAGCGAATCTGTGGGGATTAACAGCACGTATTTAGGAAATAGTGGCGCGGCAAACGTAGCGGTAATTTTGCCAACCGCAAAGCCAATAACGCCTAAGGCCAGTGCTTGTTGTAAAATCATGGCCGCAATGGTTCGGTTGCGTGTGCCAATCAGTTTGAGGACGGCAATTTCACGGATTTTATCCATGGTTAAGGTGTAAATAATAAAGGCCACAATGGCGGCACTGACCACCGCTAAAATAACCAAAAACATACTAATTTGTTTTGCTGACGTGGCAATCAACTTGCCTATCAGAATATTTTCCATTTGTACGCGGGTATAAACAGTGAGATGTTTCCATCGACGAATAGACTCTGCCACCTCATCGGCGGAGGTATGAGGTTTAATACGTACAAGAATGGCATTGACCAAATGATTGCTAAATTGACTATCCGTGAGTTTGTCGGCTACAGAGACGGTATTAGGACTAAATGGCGTGTTAGATTCGGTGCGATGGCGACTTTGCCAAATGGCCTGATTGTCTTTTAAAAACTGTGCTTCTTGAGCATCTTTAAGCGGAATAAATACCATCGGGTCACCACTAGAAGACACCATTCGACGGGTTAAACCGACGACCGTATAGTGATTACGGCGAATTTTGATGATGTCACCGAGTTTTAAGTGCGTGGCAATGTCGGCTACGGCTTCATAATGGCCACGCGTGAGATGTCGTCCCGCGATTAAGTAAGGCGGCCAGCCGACTGCGCCAGCATGAGCATGAGGCATAATGCCAACAACCATTGAACGAATATCTTGATTATTTTTATGTACTTGCATGGTCAAGTAAGTGACATTGCTGGCTTCTGCAACCCCCGAAACAGCTAACACGGTACGATATAAATCACCATAGAGGCTAGAGGATTCCGCATAGGGCCCAAGCGTATCTTTTTGTACCACCCACAAATCTGCACCACTATTATCGAGCAGTGCTTTGCCATCATCGACCATGCCGCGATAGACTCCTGCCATAATCAGCGTGACACCGATTAACAAACCCAGTCCTAAGCCCGTAAAAACAAATTTTCCCCATGCGTGAAAAATATCACGCCCAGCCAAACTGATCATTTTAAGGCCTCTGGAATACTTTTAACGATACG
>CAYMKA010000195.1:0-3112 GCA_964390935.1 uncultured bacterium | reverse complement strand
GAAAAAAATAAATTTAAATCCAAAATGATACTCCAAGTGCATGATGAACTTTTGTTTGACGTGCGGGCAGATGAGTTGGCCAAGTTAGAACCTATGGTCAAGCACGCGATGGAAAATGTTTTGAAACTAAAAGTTCCTATGCTTGTTGAGTGTCATCATGGTAAAAATTGGCTAGAGGCGTCTAAATGAACCAGTCTCCGCGGCAGTTAAGTTTAATTGGAGCATCACTAGAAGTCTTAAGACGAGATTGGTTTATTTTAATTCCGGCAATTATTTATTCACTCGGGTTTAGTTTGTTTTCTCCCAATTGGACTTTAAAAGAAAATTTATCTAGTCAAGAGATGATGCAATTGTTTTCTCAACTGGGATTATTCTTGGCCGTACAGTTGTGGATTCAACTGTTCACCATCCGTATGATTTTACAGGTGGCAAAAGCAGTTGAAATGAATTTATCTGAACTGCTTAAAAATATTTTTTTGGATTGGGTAAAATTACTTTTGGCTAATGCAGTTTTGTTTGGAGCGGTGATTGGCATTGCATTGATCCTGCCCAATAAACATTGGATTTTTGAAGCGGTACGGGTTTTATTTTTTATTGTTTTGTTTGTGCTTTTCACTTTTTTGCCAGTGGTAATGACTTTTAATCAATTTTCTTTCATTAAATCACTTTTATTCTTTAAACGAGTCTGGCAAAAAGCCCGTCGAGAGTTTTTGTATCTGGTCTTAATGGTTGTTATTTTTAAATTGATGTTGTTTATTTTGGCGGTGCAAATTGCCTTTGTGCCAGGTTTAGGGAGGCCGCTGGGAGTAAGTTTAATTGATGCTTTCAGTCTGGTGATGACATTGATTATGATGGTGTTAGTGGTTAGACCTTTATCGATTTTGACTGCTCGAACAGGGACTCGAATAAACAGAAGGGCATAATAAAGTGATGTATTCAGATGCCCATCTCAAAAAAGTTTTAAATAAAGCACTTTCGCACGGCGGAGATTTTGCAGAAATTTTCTTAGAAAAAAGTAAATCGAATGCTATTTTTCTAGATGATAACCGCATTGAGAAAGTAAAAAGTGATTATGACCAGGGGGTGGCGATTCGGGTGATTGCAGGAGAGCAAACTGCTTACGGATATACTAATGATTTGTCTGAAGAAAAATTACTTGAGACAGCTCAAGCAGTTTCTGAGAGTTTAGCTTTAGGCAAAAATGATATTGAAATTAATTTAAGCAGCCTTGCCCCATCACGAGTTCAAAATATTTTAAATCAGCCTGAAAAAATAAAAATGGATCAGAAAGTTAAATTTTTAAACACGGCCAATGACACCGCGCGTCAATATGACTCTCGTATTAAACAAGTAACAGCTCGTTATGGAGATACCACTCAAGAGGTTTTTATTGCCAACAGTGAAGGCTTTAAAGTTTCTGATACTCGAACGCGCATTCGCATGTATGTGGAGTGTGTGGCTAAGGATCAAAAAATAATCCAAACCGGAATGGAAGCTCCCGGAGCGCATGCGGGACTAGAATTTTTTGAAATGAATAGAGCAGAAAATATCGCCGCTACGGCGGCGCGCCGAGCCATTTTAAATTTATCGGCTCGTCCGGCCCCAGCAGGAACTTTTATGGTGGTGTTAGCGGGAGAAGCCGGGGGCACGCTGGTGCATGAAGCCTGCGGGCACGCTTTGGAAGCAGATTTTATTTATAAGAAAACTTCTATTTTTACCAATCAATTAAACAAGCAGGTGGTTTCGCCTTTAGTGACGGTTGTTGATGATGGAACTCTGCCGGGTTATTTTGGAACACTTGGTTATGACGATGAAGGCACTCGTACCAATAAAAATATTTTAATTGAAAACGGCGTGATTAAAAAATTTATGAATGATCGCTTGAGTGCCAAAATTTTAAATGTGCCGGCAACAGGCAATGGACGCCGAGAATCATATCGCAATAAACCCGTCCCGCGTATGACCAATACTTATATTGCAGCCGGCTCCTCTCGGCCTGAAGATATTATTGCTTCGGTTCAAGACGGCATTCTGATTAAAAAAATGGGCGGCGGTCAGGTGGATATTACTAACGGTGATTTTGTTTTTGAAGTGACCGAAGGTTACTTAATTAAAAACGGTAAAGTCACTGATCCGATTCGCGGAGCGACATTAGTGGGAAATGGTCCACAGACTTTAGGACTCGTGGATATGGTCGGTAACGATTTAAGTTTTATTCCAGGAATTTGCGGTAAGTATGACTCAGCTCCCGTTACGGATGGTTTGCCCACCCTTAGAATTAAAGAACTTGTGGTTGGCGGCATTGCCTAATGTCTCATATCGAAAAATTAATTGAAATGGCAATGGCAGAGGGAGCCGACTCGGCTGAAGTTTATTATTCAAATCAAATTAAACAAAAAATTGATGTGTTGGGTGGCAAAGTCGATGAAAGTAAGTACGCTAAAGAATTGGGCATGGGTCTGCGTGTTTTAAAAAATAAAGCCTTTGGTTTTGCGGCGACAACCGATTTAAGCGACAAGGCTTTGTTAGGGACAGCTTATCAAGCTGTCCAAAATGCGATGTGTGCGACGCCCAGTGAATTTAATATTTTACCCAAATTAAATCAGCCGAAAGTAAATGAAAACCAGTTAGAAATTTTAGATCAGGATTTACTGAAACAAAAAATGGAAGAAAAAATTTCTAAGGCGCTATTGGTTGAAAAATCAGCTTACGCAGCTGACAAACGCATTAAAAAAACAGAAATGGTTTCTTATTCAGATGCCGCTTATGTTATTACTCTAGCCAATTCCTTAGGACAAAAACTTTCTTATTCAGGAACTTACGCTGGGGCGAGTGCTGACGTCATTGCCGAAGACAGCACTGATGGTCAACAGCAATCGGGAAGTGCTTATCAATATGTCGTGAATTTAAAAGACTTTGATCCCCAAATGATTGGTCGTGAATCGGCTCGCCAGGCGACGCTGATGTTAGGGGCGACCAGTTGGAATACCGCTAAAACCAATTTAATTTTTGATCCGATGGTCAGTGCTATGTCTTTATCTGCTATTTCTCCGCTTGCGCTTGCCAGTTATGTCCAAAAGGGAAAATCACTCATGGCAGGAAAAAAGGGGCA
>CAYMKA010000194.1:0-3137 GCA_964390935.1 uncultured bacterium | reverse complement strand
TAAAAAATCAGATTATTAATGTTGATTGTCAAGATAATCGTATTAATTTTGGCGAAGCAGGACGTTTTGGTCATAATGATTATCGTTTAAATAATCTAGGCATAGAAGCATTAAATACCTTAGTACCGACTATATTAAATGTTGCGAATAGTGAAAAAGGTCAAAAATGGTTTAAGCAAGTCATTATTGAGGGTTTCACAGATACCGATGGTGCTTATTTATATAATTTAAATTTAAGTTTGCGCCGTTCAGAGTGGGTAATGTGTGTATTGTTAGACCCTAAGTTTTCTAATACACAGCTAACAGAACCACAAAAGAATCAAGTCAAACAGCTATTTTTAGCAGGTGGGGTGGCTTTTAATGCTGCCAAAAATACTAAAGAGGCATCAAGACGTGTTGAGTTACGTTTAAATTTTTATGGTTTAAAAGAAAAAGAAAACATTGAGTCACAGCCCCATTTTGTTTCTGCTCCATTGGAAACTTGTCAGTTGGGGAGATAAACGATGACAATTCAAAAATTACAACAACAGCTTAATAACTATTTAGCACAGTGGATGCAAAAGGGGGAGTTTAACTTTTCTTTAGCTGAGCCTAGTCAACTTATAAAATCTACCAAAGAAATTGAGCAAAAGTTTAGTGAAATAACCAATAAGCAACCAGACAAAAATACCATCTTAAATGCTGTTGAAAAGTTAGAGCGTGAGGGTGTTAATAGCTTATCGAGACGTGAGTGGCGACATATTGCATGGGGATTATGTTGGAGTTTTCCTCAGCGACCACGAAAATTAATTTTTTTACCCACAGGAGTGGCGTATTTAAATGTACTCAGGTCTAAAGATAAAGAGTTTATTTGCCGATTATATCCAACATTATTATTTAGTTATTTTTCTTTGGATAAGAACGAGTTTGCTCAAAATCATCAGAGCTTTTTAGTATTAAGAGACTTATTAGCAAGTAATTTTAATGTGTTTTATCAAAGTAAAAAAATACCGACACAATTAATGCAAACACTTCATGAGCATCAAGAACTACTACAAAAAGAGCCAACGAAAAAAATAGCAATGCTTTTTATTGATGATGTTGATGAACAAAAAATACCTACCTTAACTAAAAATTTAAATATCCCAAATCGTGACTGTTGGTTTTGGTATGAGTTAATGAAAAGTGCTATTCAAAATATAGCACCCTTATCAGATGATATATTTAAGGAGAAAATTCACCGATTTTTAAATATTTTAGAAAAAAATCCTATTTATACAGATGCAATTTTAATTGCCTTATTAGAACGTTATGCCACCGCAAAATTTAGAGAGCAAGCGGATGAACCTTTGAAAAAAGTTGCCTTAGATAAATGGGGAACACCTCAGTTTGATGATTCTATCAAATGGCAAAAAGTGAAGCCTGATACCAAACAAATGGTCACTCAATGGTTTGTAAAAGCGGATTTGGAAGCATTTTTTAATTTATTTACAGAACAAGCTGATGAGAGGCGTTTTAATTTTTGGATACGTTATTTAAAACAAATTAAAACATCACAACTATTTTTTGGTAAAGACTCTTATCATTCAAGAAAAGCGCAGCAACGTAAATTTTTAGAACAAAATAAAGGACGTTATAGTTATTTGAGTGGTGCAAAAAGCTCAACCAATGCTTTTATGATACAAATTGGTAAGATGTATATTGTAGAGTTTTCTGAAACAAATAATGCTTGTTATTTTTATCACGCCAAACCATCGGGAATTAATTTAACGACAGATTGGAGTGATTTAAAAAATAAAAGCTTCAGGCATTTTCATGTCGCTTTATCTCATAATCAAGGGTGGGAAAATAGATTTACTCAAAAACTTCAAGAGTTTGGTATTTTTTCTGATTCAGCGATTTACAGGAAGTAATAGTAATGTTTGAGTTTTTTAGACGCAAAAAGCAAGATGTTGTAAATAATGAGCCGATACAGCAGCAGACATATACATTTATCTTTAATGAGTCAGGTGTTTTATATCCCTATTTGACACAGCCAAAAACCGAATTAGATTTTTATTGGCAGACATTAGAGCAGGAAAGTTTTGCCTATTTAAATGAACAACATTATGTATTACCGTGGGATGAATTTTTCCAACTATTAGATGACGAACAACATTTATCGATATTAAGACAAATGCAGTTGCCAACCATAACCGCATTACGTCCTATCATTCGTAGCGAGAATGCTTTATCTGATAATGATTTTAAAATTATTGTGGCAGGTTGGTGTGATGAACAAGGCATTAAAACCAAAACTACTCCAACCCGACAAGGAGCTATTTTAACAATAGCTCAGCAACATTATTTATTACCCAAGATAACATGGGAGCTTACCGAAAATATACGTGAATTTGCACGATTGACTGAAAAAAGCAAAAGAGATAATGAAAAATATTGGGGCAAAATTCGCCGATTGGCACAAAAATCTCATGCCAGTATGGATGAGTTTTTAAAGAAAACCATTATATTAAGTCCTGAAACCTTACAGCTTAATATGCGCCGCCAAAATTTACAGAATGACTCCGTTATTGAAATTCAGCCAACATTTGAAGATGCACCTAATACATGGTTAAATATTTTTGATAAGTTTAATCAAGTTCAAGAGCATTATAGTATTACCTTGCCTGATGGGGGAATTGCTCATGTCTTGATTGATGATAAAGTTAAAAATGTCTTGCAAGAAATCAAACGTATGGCTAGCAGACGAGTGACTGGTGAGCGAGCAGAACGATTTCTAAAAAATCCATACTCACAATTAGGTGAAGATGCTACAACAGTCATTCCACCCGAATCCTTTGAAAAATCTAAACAACAAGCCAATATATTTAGCTATGATTTAACTGTGGCAAGTCAATATGATGAGCAAGGATTTTTTCAACTCGCTCAATTGCAATTAGAAGCGAGTACAGAACAAGCAGAGACAACTGTTTTTTTGGCGTTAGAAAGTCCCAATCATGCAAGTTATTTGGTTAAAAACTACTTAAATGCTTGTCAGTCTAATTTGAATTATTTTTATTGGGCAGGTTATGAGATTATTCTTAGCCCTAAAACACAGCAACATTTAGAGCAATTAAGGCATGATTTACAAACGTTATTACAAAAAAATGCGGATAGGC
>CAYMKA010000193.1:0-3152 GCA_964390935.1 uncultured bacterium | reverse complement strand
ATTAATGTTAAATTTAAAATTAAGTCTCCTGTTTTAGTTGCTACTAAGAACGCCACTATTATTGCTCCAACAACCTATGTCACAAACGGTGGTTCTGCGACTGATCCAGTACCTGGAGCCCGAATCGTTTATGCTATTCGTGTTCAAAATATTGGAAGCGGTCCTTCAAACGTAGTTGAAATTATTGACCGTATTCCTACAGCAAATACAGATTTCTTGATCAGTTCTGTGACTTCAAACGTTGCATCTACTATCACTTGTTCTAACGATAACGGTGCGTCATTTGCCAATACTTGTAGCACTGGTTCAGGAGTCAGCCCCAATATTACTCACGTTAAATTCGTGCTTAGTTCTCCTTTGACTGCAGGCTCCTCTGCAACTGTTACCTTTAACGCGGTTATTGAGTAGTTTTTAATTTGTAGGGACGGGACAATGTCCTGTCCCTACAAAATCTTTCATTTTTCAAACTTTTTACTCTCCGAATGTCTTGGACATAACGCATATTTTCGATAGATGTTGGTACTTTGTGTTTAGGAAACCTTATGCGCAAAGTCTTAAAACACTTATTGTTTTTAATTGTCATTTCTCAATTTAATATTGTTTGGGCTGGTCTTAGCGTAGACATTTCTCAATTAGGTGCAGGAGCACGAAGTTTAGGGATGGGCAAAGCCAGTTTAATTTCTGCTGTTGATCCCACGGCACTTTCTATTAATCCGGCGAATTTAGGTTTTATTAAAACGCCTAGTTTAACCAGCATGCAAAGCCGTTTTATTAATGAAATTGATTATTTGTATTTTTCAGGGGCAATGCCAATGGGTAACGGAGTAGGTGCTGTTTCCATTACTCGCATGGCTGTAGAAGGCATTGGACTAACGACTCGCGACTCTAATAATCGGGTTGCTTTAAGCAGTGACACTAATTATTCGGATACCATGATCCATTTAGGCTATGGTGTTCCTGTTAATGAAAAATTAAATGTTGGGGCCGCATTAAAAATAAACTTTAAAGGCTCTTCCGGAGCGCCAGAAACTCAAGGCTTTGGAAATAACGTTGATTTAGGAATGGTTTATCAAATTAACGAAAAATTAAAATCTGCATTCGTCATTCGTAATGCATTTTGGGGAATTGGTCCTTTGGGCACAGTCCAAAATGCCAGTGGCACCACGGATACTTATAAAAGTTATTTTTCTTTAGGATTAGGCTATCAAGCCTGGGATAACCTGTATTTAGAATCAAATCTTGATCTTAGTTTTGCAGACTACCGTTATATGCTGGTGCATTTGGGTGCAGAATATAAATTAAGTTCTTTTTTATATTTGCGCGGGGGCATCGATCAGCAAAACAATCAAATCAAACAGGCTGTTTCAACTTCCATTAGTTTTGGCGTAGGCGTCAATTACGATGCTTTTCGTTTTGATTATGCTTATCATCCTTATAACGATTACGATTTCCAAACGACTCACTTTTTTTCACTGAGTTATTTCTTTGATGGTTTAAAACAAAAAACAGCTCCTGTGGCTCCTAAAATTGAATCAGTTCCAATTAGAGAAATTCCAAAAATTCAGCCTGAACCAGAAAAACCAATTGTCAGAACTCCTAAAGAAGTTTCTCCAGATGTCATCACGACCCAAAACCCTCAAGTGATTCAGCAGGTGCCCTCAGAACAACTAACTCCCCAAAAAGATAATAGTTTAGATACTTTGATCAAACAGGATCAAAATCAATGAAAAAAATAATTTATATTTTATCTTTGGGAATGTTTTTAATGAGCCATGCTTGGGCAGCGATGACCTTAAGCGGCACACTGATAGCCAACGTCGCTTTTGTGAATACCGCAACCACTAATGTGGCGACCACCATCGTGACTTCTATTTACGGAGTTTCAGGAAATTCGGGTATTTTTAATATTAATACCGTAGTCAGTACAGATAACTATGCGACTTATCTATTTTCTAACGTAGGAAATATTACTGACAACTTTTCTATTTCTTTAAGCAGCAGTCATCCCAGCTGGAATTTTTCTTTGATTGCTGACACCAATCAGGATGGCATCCACCAAGCCGGAGAAAATACCGTTTTGAGCCCTGTCCAAAATCTGGCTTCCGGAGCTCAGAGATATTTTTTTATTAAAGCGACTTCTCCCGGAAGTCCGGTAAATGGATATGTCACTTTGACGGTTCAGGGTTCAATTAATGACGGCAGCAGTTATTTGGGAGATAACTCCACAACTTATGGCATGAGCGATACGAAGATTACTACATTTAATTATTTAGTTGCAGGTTCTGACAGCACCCCTCCTGTTATTTCTAATGTGGTTTATTCTGGTCAGAATATTATTGACGGTGACTTTATTAAACCTACTGGACTTCTTGCCGCAATGATTGTTGATTCTGAAAGCGGTGTGAGTGTTTCATCACTAAGAGTCATTGTGGACGGAGTAACTTATAATTCAGGCATTAGTTTTGTTTCTGGAAACTTAAGTTTTACTATTCCGACATTAGCTGACGGGACACACACAATTACTGTTTATGCAGTTAACAACGATGGATTTGCCGGACAACTCGCCAGAGTGAATCTGCAAGTTTCAAGTGAGCCAGTGATTATCGGCAGAGTTTTAAATTATCCTAATCCATTTAAATCAGGCACAGGCACTCAAGTGGCTTATCAGTTGTCTAAAGAAACGGATATCACTTTCATTGTGTTTGATTTGATTGCAGAACCTGTTTTCAAAGGAACTCTCAAAGCTGGTGATCCAGGCGCTAAAGCAGGTTATAACGAATTCAATTGGGAAGGCAAAGATGGCCGAGGCAAGATCCTAGGTAACGGTGTGTATTTGGGTGTGTTCTTAGACAAAAATGGCCGCGTGATGGGCAAAGTGAAAATGCTAGTCGCCAACTAATTTTTTCGTTACAATTAACTCACTCTTATCGAGAGTAGCGGAGGGACAGGCCCGAAGATGCTACAGCAACCTTGCCACAATGGCTCGGTGCTAAATCCTGCTTCTGAGATTTTACCTCAGAGGGAAGATAAGCAAATTTTCAGCTTATATAAATTGATTAGAGTAGAAGAGGATTGTGTGAATACACAGTTAAAAGAACAACTCGTTAATCCCGTTTTAAAAGCAAAGCACGTCAAAGGTTTGCGCTGCCGTG
>CAYMKA010000192.1:0-3182 GCA_964390935.1 uncultured bacterium | reverse complement strand
GTCCTATACATTATTAATTACATCAACTAAACGACTAAAATATACATACAAAATAGAGTGAGCGATTTTGACCATTGTTAAAACTCCTTTAACGTCTCGTAAGTATCTACATAATATGCTAAACGACAGCGCGGTAAATTCAAATCTTCTACCGCCTGTTTCACTTTACACCGGGGCTCCTTCAAGTGTAAACAATCTCTAAATTGGCAGTTGCCAGGCAGATCACTGAGTTCTGGAAAAAAACTAAGCCAATTTTCTTTCGTGATCTTTAAATCAACACTGGAAAATCCGGGCGTATCGACCAGGGCTAACCCCTCAGAATTAATTAACAACTGACTGAACCGAGTGGTTTGTTTGCCGCGACCAATTTTTTCTGAAACCTCCTGAGTTTCTTGTGGTCTGTCCGGAAAAAAATCATTAATCAGAGTTGATTTTCCTGAACCTGACGGACCACTGATGACTGTCACGCGTTGGGTTAAAAATGGTTTGAGCGCTTCTAAGTTTTGTTTGGTTTTAGCGCTGAGCGTTAAAGAAGGAATGTTCATTTTTTTTAAATCTTTTTGTAATTCTTCTAAATTAAGTTCTTTGTCTGCAGACAAGTCAATTTTGTTGAAGCCAATCATCAGAGGTAAATCGGGAGCAAATCTCATGAGCACTAAATATTCATTGAGTAAACGAAGTGATAAGTCAGGATTTTTAATAGCTAAAAGTAAAAGCACCTGATCAACGTTGGCGACGCGAATGTCTTCTAAAAAATTTTTACGTGGTTCGAGAGATTCAATCACTCCTTCGTGGTCTTGAGTGATTGAAAAATTGACCCAATCCCCGGTATACAGATCTGTTTTTTGATAGCGGTCGCCTTTTCTAATAGATAAATTTCCGCGAGCGCGGCAGGTAATGATTTGATTTTGCCACATCAAATCGTAATAGCCGGCATATGCTTTTACGATTTGAGCTTTTTGCGTCATGCGCTACTAATTCTTACTGAGGAGTTTCTGGTGCGGGAGTTGTTTCAGGTCCACCAGGAGTTGGCATGGGTTCAGCTGGTTTGGGTTTGGACATATTGGATAATTCTTGTTTGTTGGCCAAATTGTCTCCAAAATAAATTTCAATCACTGCGTTTCGGTCTTCAATAAAGGTTTGAGAAACTTTATTTTTAGGGAAAATTTCTTTATTTAAAAGCGTTCGGGTTTCTCCTTTAACTAGCGAAATTACTTTTACTTTTTGTGGCAACCAATCTTCTGGAATTGAAATCGTCACATCAATCACTTTTTGAGTGTCTGACTCGTCACGAAGTGTAATCCACGCAGGATAGCCTGCGCTGACCTGAACGTTAATGGTTGAGCCTTGACCAACGGAAACGCCTGCTGCCGGATTTTGATTAATAATTTCTCCGTATGGAACTTCGGTGCTGTAAATTTGTTTTTCAACGACTAACTTTAAACCAGCATTTTTAAGAATAGGCGTCACTTGCGATAAGTTTTTTCCGACCAGAGAGGGAATCATGGCATCGCCAATGCCTTTACTAATAATTAATTTTACCCGGCGATTTTTTTTGACAATTTTGCCGGGGCGGGGTTCTTGCGCCAAAATATGTTCAGGAGGAACTTCAGCGTTAGTTGATTCGCCCGAAATTTTAAATTTAAGGCCGTGTTTTTCTAAAATTTCAACACCGTCCGCTAAAGGCAACCCTTTTAAATCAGGTACTTCTACGGCTGGAATAGAAGTGAAATAAACTTTGATAAAACCTGCGGTGGCTGTAAATGCCACTCCCAAGACAATTCCTAGAGTGACTAAAATTAAAAAGATTTCTTTAGTGCTTTTAGGAGCACGGTAACGAGGCAAAGGCTTTTCATCGTTAATAAAACGATCCATTTTATGAAGAGTCGTCTCTACTTGTTCGACCACGTTTTCGGTTAACTGAGAAACCTTTTTGTTTTCTAATACTTTTTTAAGATGGGGCTCCAGTGGCTTGATCCACGTGCGGGGCGGTTTGTTTTCATCAAAGAATTCGTCAAACTTCATGGGGTCCTCTAATTTATCATGAGGATTATCTTGCGGTCTCTCCTCCTCATAAGGCCTTACAAACAGAGGGGCCGTGTAATGCTGCATTTCAAAATCTCGTAACAGTTCCAAAGGCGTTTCGTAACGTTCATAAGGGTTTTTGGAGAGGGCGCGCAAAATCATTTTTTCAACTGCTTCGGGGATATTTTTTTCAATAAGACTCGGAGGGATAGGCTGACTGGTTAAATTTTTATGAAAACGAATCGACTCATTTTGTCCGGCAAAAGCACTGGTGCCCGTTAACATCTGATATATGAGTGCTCCGAATGCAAAGACATCACTTTGCGGCAGAGTTCTTTCCCCACGCAATTGTTCAGGGGCTAAGTAACTGGCCTTGGTAATCAGCACGCCTTTTTTTAAACAAAACTGACTGATGAGTTCTTCAATTAAAAAATTTTTAACTTTAATGGAACCATCTTTGAGGATTAGAACATTTTCGTCAGTGAGAGTGCCGTGATAGAGACCTTTTTGGTGAACATATTCTAAAACTTTGGCTACAGGCCTGATGATGGGCAGCGTTTGCTCGACCGAAAACGATTTAATGTGACTTAAAATTTCAGACAGAGTTTGTTTGTTATGAGCTTCGTTAATTAAATAAAAAGCAGAACGCTCCCAAAGACTGTCTAAAAGCGGCACTAAATGAGGATGCGAGAGATGAGAGACTTGTTGTACTGCGTTTTCTAGGCGGTTAAAAAATCTCAGATCAAAAAAAGAGCTGGTGTATTTTTTAACAATGACTGTTTGCTGTTTTAAGATATCAAAAGCTTCGTAAGTGGTGCCCAATTCAAATTCGGACAAAGATCTGGTGACTTGATAACGTTCTTTAATGATCATGCTTTTTCAAATGTTACCTTCACCGCATCGTGCCATCAAGCAAAACTATCGGTTAAGGTATATAATTCTCTTCTTTAAATAAGTGCTTTGATTATTCGAGAGGAGACGATTTTTATGGTAGCAGAAATTTCCAGCAATAATTTTGATAGTGAAGTGGTTAAGTCGAATTTACCGGTGCTCGTTGATTTTTGGGCGCCTTGGTGTGGGCCCTGCCGCATGGTTTCTCCTGTGGTGGAAGCCATCTCTAAAGATTTCGAAGGCAAATTAAAAGCCGTTAAAGTGAA
>CAYMKA010000191.1:0-3189 GCA_964390935.1 uncultured bacterium | reverse complement strand
TTTCCACCTACACCTACCTCATTAAAAACGTCGAGCCAGCAAAAGTTTCAACTTATGCCCTAGTCAATCCTGTGGTGGCGGTTTATCTGGGTGTCGCTTTGGCAGGAGAAATAATCAATCCGACGATGATTTTGGCTTTGTTGTTAGTATTATTTGGGGTCGGCTTAATCCTACTCAAGCCCTTTTTAGTAAAAGTGAAATAAAAGTTAAGGAGCGACGATAAATATTATGCAAACAAAAAACTTAAGTACTTATGGAAATAGAGTCTACACTCGCGGCAATCCATTAAATCGATCTGAAGCTAAAGCTCCTGAGGACTTAGAAGATGATTGCATTAGAGTCCTGCTTGGCAAAACAGGTAAAAAAGCAGACAGAATCATCCAGGCCAAAAAATTAAATGAAATTCTTTGGAAAACTTTAGAAAGCAGAACGCTTGAAAGAAATATCAGCCTGGCGAAAGAAATCAGTGAAGCCTATGAATATAATTATAAATTTCCAAAAGTAAGACTGCTGCTTATTCTCTGCGCCAGCCACATCAATCACAAAGACAGCACCAAATTTTTGACCGATATTTACAACGACCCTGATACGAAGGCAGAATTAAAAGAAGCCGCGATTGAAGCACTGGAGATCAAAGGGCATTTTTTTCTTGGAAAAATTAAAGAGGATGAAATAAAAAAGGATAAAAAAAATCATCAAAGATATGAAAATGGCATCACCAAAATAAAAAATTTCTTTTTAGAACACTCGATCAAAATAGAATTAGAAGAAGAACTGGGTTAATCTAACGGTTTTTTTAGTAAACCCATGTCGATGTGGCAGTAGCCGCCCGGATTCTTCGTTAAGTAATCTTGATGGTATTCTTCTGCCAAATAAAATTTTCCTGCCGGCACAATTTGAGTCACAATTTTTTTAGAATGTTTTTTTTGAATTTCAGGGAGTAAAGCTTGGATATCCTTTAACTGAGCTTCACTGTGATAAAAAATCGCCGAGCGGTATTGGGTGCCGTAATCGTTGCCCTGACGATTTAAAGATGTGGGTTCATGAATTCTAAAAAAATGTTTCAGCAAAATCGTATAAGAAATTTTTTGAGGATCAAAAACAATCTGAACGGACTCAGCATGACCTGTTTTGCCAGTGACGACATGTTTGTAAGTCGGATTCGCTGTATCGCCTCCTGCATAACCTACTTTCACATCAACCACTCCGGGCAATTGTTTAAAATAATGTTCTAAGCCCCAAAAACAACCTCCCGCAAAAGTCGCAGTCTCTAATTTATTTTTTTCCACAGCCATTCCTCCCATTCCTAAAAGTAGCAAGCAAAATAAAGTATAAAATATTAAATATTTTTTCATCATTGTGACTTTCTTATCTCTTTACTTTTCCATAAGAAGTAAATAGCAGGATACACCAATAATTCTAAAATAAAACTGCTAAATACTCCGCCAATCATGGGAGCTGCAATACGCTTCATCACATCGGCGCCGGTGGCCGTTGACCACATAATAGGAATTAAACCCATCAAAATAGCCATCACGGTCATGGTTTTGGGGCGAATTCTGCGCACCGCTCCATGAATAATGCTTTCTTTTAAATCAGCAGTATTTTTTAATAGGCCTTTTTTCTTTGAATCTTCATAGGCCATCTCTAAATACATCAGCATAAAAATACCAGTCTCTGCATCAAGACCTAAAAGAGCAATCATTCCCACCCACACCGCAATCGAAACTTGATACTGCAGTAAGTATAAAATCCAGACTGCGCCGATGAGAGAAAAAGGCACCGCGCAAAAAATAATAAAAGTTTTGACCCAGGATTTAGTATTTAGCCAAACCAATAGCACAATTAAAAATAAAGTCAGCGGGATAATCATGAGAAGGCGCTCTTTCACCCGCGCCATATTTTCGTATTGTCCGCTCCACACCAGCTGATAATGCGCCGGCAAATTTAAATTTTGGTTTACTAATTTTTTAGCACGCTGCACATAACCGCCGATATCACGGGTGGCCAGATCAATATAAACATAGCCTGACAACATGGCGTTATCGCTGCGGATCATGGCTGGCCCATAAACCATTTTTAAATCGGCAATTTGTGATAACGGAATTTGCGCACCGCTGGATGACGTCACTAGAATTTTTTTAAGAACTGGCAGCTCGTCACGAAAGTTTCTTTGATAACGGACACGTAAATCAAAACGGGCCCGGCCATCGATAATTTTACTGACAGTTTCTCCGCCGATTGCCGCAGCAAGCATGTTTTGAGCCTGAGAAACAGTTAAACCATAGCGTGCCAAAGCTTCTCGTTTTAAAACAAAATCAACAAAATATCCGCCGGCGACTCTTTCAGCGAAGACTGAGCGCGTGCCCGGCACGGTGCGCAGTAATGTTTCTAGCTCTGAGCCAATTTTTTCAATTTGAGTAATGTCAGGGCCCAAAACTTTAATGCCCACCGGAGTTTTAATGCCGGTAGAAAGCATGTCGATCCGGTTTTTAATCGGCATGGTCCAGGCATTAACCATTCCCGGAAAATTCATGGCCGCATTTAGTTCTTTGATTAATTCATCATAAGATTTGTGATCAGGTAAAAAAGAAACAAATAGAAAATGAGTTGCCGCAGGCAGTTTGTGATAAAAACGTTTTACTTTAGGCCATTCATTTTCAGGTTTTAAAATAATTGTTGTTTCAAGCATCGAAAGCGGAGCGGGATCAGTTGAAGTGTCGGCGCGGCCGGCTTTGCCTAACACTTGAGCCACCTCAGGAAAGGACTTCAAAATTTTATCTTGAGTCTGCATGATTTTTTTGGCTTCGGTTAATGAAATACCCGGCAACGTGGTAGGCATATATAAAATAGAACCTTCATGCAGCGGCGGCATAAATTCATGACCCAGTTTTAAATAAAAAGGCACTGTCGCCAAAACCAGCAAAAGAGCCAGGGCAATCGTTTGCTTAGGAAATTGCAAGACCGCACGGCAAAAAGGTTCGTAGAGCCTATGTAAAAATCGGCTGACAGGGTGGTCTTCTTCTTTATAATATTTTCCAATCAGGACCGCGCCCAAACTGCGGTTTAAAAAATTTGATTTAAATTCAAAAGGCTTCATACGGGTGAAAAACATGCGGATGGCTGGATCTAAAGTGAGTGCCAAACCTGCCGCAATCAGCATTGAAAAGTTTTTAGTAAAAGCTAAAG
>CAYMKA010000190.1:0-3191 GCA_964390935.1 uncultured bacterium | reverse complement strand
CTAAAAAAGCCGCTAAAACGGCACTCGAATTAGGCGTTAAGCAGGCTCAAAAATACTCATAAAATACATATCTTAGATTCAACGTGGGTAAATCAAACCCATGCTAGACAAACCTTTAGATCAGGCATTATTTGATGCGGGAGAAGTGAATTTAAAAGAAATTCAGTTAGATCCCGAACTTTTAAAACTGATTTCGCCAGCTCAAGCTCGTAAATATCGTGTTTTGCCTTTGCAAAAAAAAGGTTCTGTCTTGCAGTTGGTCGGAGTTAGTCCTTTAACACATGGGGCGATAGAAGAGCTGGAATATTTTACCGGCTGTGCCATTGGACTGGTGTTAGGCGACTCAGCAGAAATTAATAAAAATCTGGATTTACACTACGGTATTCAAACTTCTATTAAAAATTTGATAGAAAGCCTAGAGCAGACCGAAATTGCACCGCTGCATTTTTCTGATTTTGAACAAGGGATTTTTTCACTTGAACATGGTTCAGGCCCCATTCATCAAGTGCTTTATTTAATTTTTTCACAGGCTTTGCAAGACCGCGCCAGTGATATTCATTTTGAACCCACGGATAAAGATTTATTAGTGCGTTTTAGAGTGGACGGAGTTCTTCATTCTATTTTTCATTTTTCAAAACAAATTTCACCAGCTTTGGTTTCAAGTATTAAACTTTTGGCGAAGCTCGACATTGCTGAGAAACGCCGACCTTTAGACGGTTCATTTCAACTGAAAATTGATCGACGCATGGTTGATGTCCGTGTTTCCACTTTTCCTGTCTTTGATGGCGAAAAAGTGGTTGTGCGCTTGCTCGACAAAGAAGGGGCTTCTCTCTCTCTGCTAGATTTAGGTTTAACTGGAAATACATTATTACAAGTTAAAAATTTAATTAAAAAACCCCATGGCATTTTTTTAGTCACGGGTCCTACGGGCTCTGGAAAAACAACGACTTTATATGCGGTTTTAAATGAGCTCAAATCGCCTGAAAAAAATATTATGACGATCGAAGATCCCATTGAATATCACTTAGATCAGGTCAATCAATCTCAAGTTAACGAAAAAGCGGGACTGACTTTTTCGACAGGGCTGCGCAGTTTTTTACGCCAAGATCCTGATGTCATGCTGGTGGGAGAAGTTCGTGATACAGAAACGGCTGAAATTTCTTTTCAAGCTGCTCTCACAGGTCATTTGGTTCTGTCCACACTTCACACCAACGATGCGCCTTCGAGCTTAGTTCGTTTAGCCGATATGAAAGTTGAACCCTTTTTATTATCGTCGTCACTGGTGGGTGTTTTGGCGCAGCGATTAGTGCGTAAACTTTGTCCTTACTGTTTAACGGAATACCAGCCCTCTGATGAAGTTTTGGAATGGGCCAAATCAGTTGGCTATGACACAAACTTTCGTCACGTTAAAGGCGCTGGCTGTGCTCATTGTAAAAATCAAGGATACAAAGGACGCATCGGTATTTTTGAACTCATGGTCCCTGACGAACACTTAAAACAAATGATTTTACGAGGTGAAATTTCGAACAGTGCAATATGGGATTATTGTTTAAAGCAGGGCATGAAAACTTTACGCCAAGATGGTTTTCAAAAAGTCACCGAGCAATTAACCACTCTGGAAGAAATTATGCGGGTGGCCAGATGAAAAATATTAGTATCGAATCTTTAATTGTTTTTACCCGGCAGCTCATGACTTTACTGCGCGCGGGAATTCCTTTGTACCGTTCTTTAAGTTTGGTTTTAAAAGAAACATCGGATCTTAAAATGAAAAAAGTAATCGAAAGAATTTTAAGTTATTTGTCAGAAGGGCAGTCTTTTTCAGAAGCACTGACTAAAACAAATTCTTTTTCCACTTTTTATGAAAACATGATTAAGGTGGGGGAGAGCCGAGGTTCTCTCGATGAATCTTTAGAATTAATTTTTAATTACTTACAAAAACAGCGTGAAGTAAAACAAAAACTCACTACCGCTTTGTCATACCCTTTGCTTTTATTAATTGGAGCAACGGGGGTGATGGGGGGCCTTTTTTTTTATGTGATCCCTCGTTTTAAAAGTTTTTTTGTAGAGAATCAAATTGTGATGCCGCCGCTGACTAAATTTTTATTTGGACTTTCTGGTCTTTTAACCAGCTACCCTATCTTAGTTGTTTTATTTTTAGCGGCTGGACCTGCTCTGATTGCCTGGGGTGTTTTTCATCCTCAAGGTAAAAAAATAGTTGATCAATCTGTTTTTAAATGGCCTGTTTTTGGCCCCATGATCTTGGCAATATCTTGTGCGCAATTTGCCAGGTCTCTTGGCACATTGTACTTAAGCGGAGTTCCTTTAATTCAAAGTTTGCAGTTATCCCAAAGTATTTTGCGTAACCAATTTTTAAATACAGAAATTGAGCAAGTCATTAATGCGGTTCGTAATGGAAAACCTCTTTCAGGACCATTTTCTGAAAGTAAGTTTTTTCCGGGACTGATGACGCAGATGCTTTCGATTGGCGAAGAGTCAGGTCAATTGGGTCAAATGGCGATTCGCACTGCTGAGTTTTTTGAAGAAGAAAGTGAGTATCGTATTAAAAGACAATTGGCTTTGATTGAGCCATTGGCTCTTGCTGCGGTTGCTATCTTGGTTTCTATCGTTGCCGCTTCAGTCATGTTGCCTTTGTTCAAAATGGCTTCTAATTTAAGGATTAGATAAATTTCCCTGATCAGCTGTAAAATAAAATCCTAGTGAATAAAACTCACAAAAAATCTGCTTTTACTTTAATTGAGGTGCTTTTGGCGCTTTTTTTCTTGTCCGTTTTAGTATTGCCCATTTATTTTTCGGTGGGATCTTCTTTAAATCATTCTTACGATTACGAATATCAAGTGCAATCGATGGGTTATTTAAAACAAAATATGAATCAGTTTAAAACTTTTGGAGCCGTGGCTTTCAACTATCCTAGACATTACACGATTGGATCTGATTATTCTCCGACTCTGGATATGCAAATTTCGATTTCTAAAAATGTAACTGCTGAATATAAAGAAGTGATTTTAAAAGCAGAGTGGCTGATGCCGGATAAAAACCTCCAATCTTTATCGTTAGTAAAGAGATTTCATTAAATGAATTTTAAAAATAAAAAAGCGATGACCTTAATGGAGTTAATGCTGGGACTGGCTATTTCCGTTTTAGTTTTTCAGTTGATCTTTTTGACCTACACC
>CAYMKA010000189.1:0-3192 GCA_964390935.1 uncultured bacterium | reverse complement strand
TTGCGTTTCGATCTCTGCTTTATCTAAAAAGTTTTGAAACGCTTCTACCATAGATTGTTATCCTTTTAAAAAGTGTCTATTAATATAAATGTACTCGCCCATCGAAACGAGGGCCGCCACTACCGACGCATAAAAAATCTCGAGCCCATAAGGCCAGTGCATAATTAAAAATCCCACTCCAAACATTTGAAGCACGGTTTTTAATTTTGCCAAAGGACTCGCCGCAATTACTTCTTTCTGACTGCTGCCCATCAGCCTGATTCCCATCACAATCATTTCGCGGGTAATCACTAAAATCACCCACGGACCTGCAATCATTTTTAAATCCACCATCACAATCAACGCCGCCAAAATTAAAACCTTGTCAGCCAACGGATCTAAAAATTTTCCTAAATTAGAAACCTGACTCCATTTACGGGCCAAATAACCATCCAAGTAATCAGTGAGACTTAAAATTAAAAAAAGCAGTCCCGCCCAAAACGCCATTCGGCTGTTGGAAGAACTAAGATAAAGAAGGTACGAAAACAGCGGAACGAAAATACTTCTTAGAGCAGTAATCCCCACCGGGAGATTCAAGGAGTGGCAACCAGCCTTCCCTCAAGATCGTAGTGATGGGCCGCCGTTACTTTTGCATTCACTAATTGTCCCGGACGAATATTCTGAACATCACCCGTTAAAATAAAAGTTCCGTCGATCTCGGGCGCATCCTGATAGGTGCGTCCGATCATATTTTGACCGCCGGAAGCTTCTACTAAAACCTTTAAGGTCTTGCCCACAAGGTTTAAGTTTCGTTCTTTCGAAATCCTGCTCTGTAAATCCATTACGCGATGAAACCTTTCTTCTTTAACTTTTTGATCAACTTGCCCCGTTAGTCTCGCCGAGGGAGTTGATTCTTCGTACGAATAAGGGAAAACCCCCAGTCGTGAAAACTTTGCCTCCGTTACAAAATCGAGCAAGCGTTTAAAGTGCTCCTCCTGTTCCCCAGGGAAGCCCACAATAAACGTCGTTCGAATTGCAATGTCTGGCATCGCCAAGCGCAACCGCGTTAATGTATTCGAAATCGTTTTCGAATCTCCACGGCGAAGCATGCGCTTTAAAATAAAATCATCATAATGCTGCAAAGGCATATCGAGATAACGACAGATTTTTTTAGACTCCGCCATCACTTGCACTAACTCATCACTGATTAAATCAGGATATGCGTACAAAATGCGAATCCACTCAATTCCATCGACTGCCTCGAGAGCTCTTAACAGCTTAGGCAATTCAAATTTTTGATAAAGATCAAACCCATAATAGGTTGAGTCCTGCGCGATGAGCGTGATTTCTTTCACACCCGCCTGCGCCAGAGTATTTGCTTCGCGGATAATGTCCTCAATAGGACGACTGCGATGCTTTCCTCTGATAGAGGGAATTGTACAGAAAGTACATAGGTGATCACAACCCTCAGAAATTTTTAAATAGGCACGGTAGCGAGGCGTCGACAACATTCGAGAAAGCGGTTTATCCACACTTTCTTCGGGGCTGGTAATGCGTTGAACTCGTTTTTTACTGGCCAAAACTTCCACAATTTCTTGGAAGTTATTCACTCCCAAAACGCCATCCACTTGAGGCCAATGGTCAAGCAAATTACCACCCAATTTAGTTGGCATACATCCCGCGACAATAATTTTTTTATGCTGACCGTTAAGCTTGTTTTGCGAATAATGTGCAATGGTTTCTTCGGCTTCACTACGAGCAGCATCCAAGAACCCACAAGTGTTGATAATGACGACATCAGCATTCGCTCCCGCGTCGGCACCTACTATTTCATAGCCAGATTCAAATAAACGGCCCAGCATTTGCTCGGTATCGGTTAAGTTCTTAGGACAGCCCAAAGAGACTATGCCTACAGAAGTCTTTGATAAAGTGTTGGTTTTAGTCTTAGTTGGACTCATATACTTTCTTCTATATATAGACGTTATTTATCGTTTAAATTAGCGGTAATTCCCAAAAGAAATAGGGAAATCAAGTTTAGCACCCTTAAGCAGGGTCATCACAGCCTGCAAATCATCTTTAGATTTACCCGAAACACGCACCTCGTCAGCCTGAATTTGAGTTTGAACCTTCAGTCCAGCGTCTTTTATAAGCTTAGTGACTTTTTTAGCGTCTTCTTGAGAAATGCCATTTTTAACAATCACTTCTTGTTTAGCCCGGCCATTGCCTGCAGGTTCCACATTTTTAAAATCGAAAAATCGAGGATCTACCCCTCGTTTCACGGCCTTGCTGATCAGTACATCCACCGTAGCTTTAACCTTAAACTCGTCAATACTGTTAATTAAAATCTTGTTTTGAGTCCCATCTTTAGTTAACTTAATTTCGGTACCGGTATCTCTAAAATCAAAACGACCGGTAATTTCTTTTTCGGTATTGTTAATGGTGTTATCCAACTCCTGCTGGTCTAACTTAGAACTAATATCGAACGAGTAACTATTTGCCATGTTTTTTATGTAGCTTCATATCTAATTTTTTAGCGTAATCACCAGAAGTAAAAAACATTAACAGCAAAGTCCCTATGACCATCAAAGAAACAATACTAAGCATAATATATTGAAACATCCTAAATCCTCATTTCATCTTCGCAATCAAAGCCTCAATATCATAATGGGTTTTAATCGAAAAACCCAACAAAATCATCAAAACAAAAGTAATAATCAAAATCATAACCTGATCGTGAATATTTTTTTGATTCTGGATCAAAGTTAAAAGAGAGCCAAAAATAACGGCGGTGAGTGTCAAAAATATTTTGAACCGTTCAATTTCTAACACTAAAGCTTGTTTTATATAGTCGTTTTTCATAGGCATTGGTGAACAAAGGATAAAGTGCAAAAAGAATGCCAGATCTTGCCCCCACCCCGTCCCTCCCCACGAAGGTGGGGAGGGAGTGAGGGAGGGGGTATAATTCATTCACATGTACCTTCTTTTCAAAGCCCTTCACATTATTGGATTCACAGCCTGGTTTGCAGGATTATTTTATTTACCACGCTTATATATTTACTATGTCGAAAACAAAAATAAAGCGGTGCGTGATCAGTTAGTGATTATGATGCGCCGGCTTTTATACGGCATCACTTATCCTGCAATGTTATTTACTTTAATTTTTGGAATCTCATTAATTGTGAAACAACCCGCCTGGCTGCAACAAAGCTGGAT
>CAYMKA010000188.1:0-3198 GCA_964390935.1 uncultured bacterium | reverse complement strand
CTAATAATCCCGGCACCGTAAATAAACATAAAAATAGGTTTCCAAAGCGGCACGCCTTCTGGAAGACCCAAAAGTAAACTAATAAAAACACCGACCCAAACCACCACTGCGCCTAAAAAAGGCACTATCGCTAAAAGAGTCGTGAGCATTCCTAAAATGATGGCATTTTTTAATCCTAAAATTAAAAAAGCAATTGAAGCTAAAATGCCTTGAATGACGGCAATAATGACTTGGCTGCTGATTATGCCGCGCACGAGAGCATTAAAACGTTTTTGTATAACCTTAAAGCGATTTTGCGGCAGCGGTAAAATATGTTGAAACCACGCGACCGCCGCTTCGGCATTTTTGAGTAAGTAATAAACCAAAAATAAAGTAATAAAAATTCCTAATAAAAAAGAAGGAATTTGGGTCAGAAGTTCTTGAGATTTTTTAATAATAATAGAAGAAGTGTTTTGGACTAAAGGTTGTAAATTAATATGAAAGCCTAAATTTTGATTTACCCATTCAATCGATTCAGGTAATTGTTGATTGACCAAGTCAGTCATTTTTTCAGTTGAAGACAGAATAAATTGTGAAACCATTTTGGCGTTACTCGCAAAATAAATCGTGAGCGTTAATATGGGAGTCAAAATAAGTAAGATGATCATGAGGAGCACTAAGAGCGCTGCTACTTTTTTTGTTTTTTCGTTGGGCTGAGGATTAATTCTTTTTAATAAAAATTGATAAACAGGATAAAACAAAAACGCTAACATGAGTGCTGATAAGATGGGAGTGAAGAGTGGCTTTAAAATAAGCACACTTAAGATGGCAATAAACACCACAAAAATTTGCGTTAAGATTTTTTGGTATTTAGTTAAACCAGATTGAAACATAGGTAAGATGAATTATATGAAGAATCTTCTAAAGGACAAAGAGACATTTATGATTGCGTTGAAAGTGCTAGGAACACTTGTCCTGTGTCTTTATTTTTACAGTTGTGTAGTTGCGCCGGATATATTTTTTTTAAAAAACCACAATCCTGAACTGACCCAGATGATGAAATATCGCATTCGTCAGGCCAAAAAAGCGAACCGAGAATATGTGCCAAAGTATCGCTTTGTTCCTTTAAATCAAATGTCCCCTTATTTAGTTCAAGCGGTGCTTATTGCTGAAGATGGCAGTTTTTATAGCCATGGTGGTTTTGATTTAAGAGCGATTTATGACAGTTTTGGTAATAATTTAAAAAGAAGAAAATTTGCTTTTGGCGGATCGACTATTACGATGCAGCTGGCTAAAAATTTATATCTTAACCCTAAAAAATCTATTTTTAGAAAAGCCCTTGAGGCGATGATCACGTTTCGCTTAGAACGAAATTTATCAAAAGCCCGTATTTTAGAATTATATTTAAACTATATTGAATGGGCGCCTCAGCAATATGGGGCAAACTATGCCGCCTATTATTATTTCAATAAGTCCGTTTCTGAACTTTCAAAAGAAGAGGCGGTTTTTTTAGCGACCATGATCCCCGCCCCCTTAAGTTATGGATATCTCAAAGACAATCCTTATTTGCGTGAACGTTTTATCCACGTGGCCTATTACATGGATTTGCTTCATCAAACTCCTATAGATTTAAATTATCGTTTTCCAGATATTTCGGATGCTCAGAAGCAAGAAGAAACCGAAATCGAACCGACGATTATTTTTGAAATGCCTCAAACTTTAAAAATAGAATTAAATTCGACAGCAAATGTTTCAGCCAATGTGACTGCTAATGCGACGTCGAAACTGAACATCCATTCGTTCCCGGATGCCTTGCCTACGCTAAAATTCAAATCACCGTTACAATAAAGTATGCCCGATTTTAAAAATAATTCTAAAAATTTAAGAAAAAATTCATCAGAAATGGTGGATGGTTATGACAGGGCGCCCAGCCGTGCGATGTTATATCCTGTTGGGTTTAAACCTGAAGATTTTAACAAACCTCAAATAGGCATCGCCTCCACTTGGGCGATGGTGACTCCTTGTAACATGCACATTGATGTTTTAGCTCGTGAAGCGGGTCGTGCCGCGGATGCCGCAGGTGGAAAATCAATTATTTTTAATACGATTACAGTTTCGGATGGAATTTCGATGGGCTCTGAAGGAATGAAGTATTCTCTCGTGTCTCGTGAAGTGATTGCCGATTCGATTGAAACCGTGATGGGCTGTCAGGGTTACGATGGGATCATTGCGATCGGCGGCTGTGATAAAAATATGCCAGGTTGTCTTATTGCCATTGCCCGATTAAATCGTCCGGCTGTATTTGTGTACGGGGGAACAATTTTACCTGGCGATTATCATGGCAAAAAAATGGATGTGGTTTCTGTTTTTGAAGCCGTCGGTGCTTTTGCTAATCATAAAATTTCTGAAAAAGAATTACAGGATATTGAAGCTTGCTCAGTGCCTGGACCGGGTTCTTGCGGCGGAATGTATACGGCCAATACCATGGCCTGTGCGATTGAAGCGCTTGGCATGAGCTTACCGAATTCGTCGATGCAGGTTGCCGTTTCTGAAGATAAAAAAACAGATTGTCGTAATGCAGGCGCAGCTGTTTTGAATTTACTCAAAGCGGAGATTAAACCCAAAGACATTATGACCAAAAAAGCTTTTGAAAATGCGATTACGGTTGTGATTGCTCTGGGCGGCTCGACTAACGCAGTGCTCCACTTACTGGCGATGGCTCATGCGATTGGCGTGAAGTTATCTATCGATGATTTTTCGCGTATTGGCAAAAAAGTGCCCGTGTTGGCTGACTTAAAACCCAGCGGCAAATTTGTGGCAGCAGATTTGGCAGCCATCGGGGGATTAACTCCATTATTAAAATTGTTATTGGAAGCCGGGTTGTTACATGGCGATTGCTTAACCGTGACGGGCAAGACCATGGCCGAAAATTTAAAATTGGTACAGCCTTATCCCGCGGGTCAAGAAATTATTAAACCCTTAAATAATCCAATTAAAAAAGATTCTCATCTGCGAATTTTGTACGGTAATTTAGCTGCAAAAGGAGCGGTCGCTAAAATTTCGGGCAAAGAAGGACTTGTTTTTAAAGGGCCTGCTAAAGTTTTTAATTCTGAACCTGAAGCCATGAAAAGTATTTTGGCTGGCAAAATCAAAAAAGGTGATGTGATTGTGATTCGTTATGAAGGCCCTCAAGGCGGACCGGGCATGCGTGAAATGCTG
>CAYMKA010000187.1:1165-3230 GCA_964390935.1 uncultured bacterium | reverse complement strand
ATTTTCAATCGGCAGTACCGCTGGCAACCGCACTGCGTCAATTTTTAATTGAAAATACAAAAGTTCGTGGATCTGTACAGGGCAAGAACGAAAAAATGGAAGCCATGTATAGCTATCTTTCCGGGGCACAGTTTCGTCAGAGAGTTGAAACGATTATTAAATCTTTTGCAGGCATGAAAGAAGATTTAGACAGAGAAAAAATGGCTCTCACTAAAATTTGGGCGAAGCGTGAAAAGCAAATCAGCCGTGTACTCGATAATACCGTAGGAATGTATGGTGATATGCAGGGGCTTATGGGTGGCAGCGCTTTGCCGGAGTTACCGGAGGCAGATCTGATTGCAATTTCTGTGGATGATGGATTGGAATAAAAACAAATTTAGAAGGGAGACAAATAATGACACTTACACTTGCTTTAAATTTACCGGATGGCATTGTTTTGGCAGCGGATAGTTTGCAAACTATCACTGCAGAAGAGAACGCTGTTCTTACATTGAAAACTAAATGTAAGCACTGCGGAAAAGAAGACGGAGGAAATATTCAAATCCCAAGAAATAATAATTTTCCTGGGTCTCCTTACTGCCAAAAATTATTCAATTTGAAAGGAAACAAAGGAATTCTATTAGATAGTTTGGCATTTATTAATGGAAGAACCATAGAAAGCTACATTAGGGAATTTGATTTTAAGTTAAATGATGATTCTTTGTCTGTCGTGGAAGTCTCAGAAAAACTTATTGCTTTCTTAAGTTCAATACTGAGTACAAATGGAATTAACAATGCAAACATTGGTTTTCAATTGGCGGGTTTTGACAATGATTTTAAAGGGAAAATTATTTCAGCTAATGTTGGAATAAAATGCAAGAAAGAAACAATCGAAGATCTGAGATTGTCTTGGCGAGGATACAATCTAATCATCAATAAACTTTTATCAAAACTTAAAGACGAAACAACTAAACAGATTATCCCAGAGCCAACACCTGATTTAAGATTTATGACTATTCAAGATGGGATTGATTACGCTTTATTCTTTTTGAGAACAACTATTGATTATCAAAGATTTGCAATTATGAATAAAACTGTAGGGGGAGCAATTGATATAGCAATTATTACTCCGCATGCGGGCTTTGAATGGATTCAGAAAAAAGAACTCAGAGATGAAAACGGAGTAAGTCAGATGAGAAAGGATAATGTAGACTCTAGATTGTTAAAACAAATTGCTGGGCATTTGAGTGGGGCCAATAAAATTATTACTCCAGTAGAAATTTCTACAAAAGAGCTAATTAAATGAGAATATTTCGATAAATAATTCCATTTTCCTCATTCATAAAACGGACAGTCAAACACATCTTCACGCGGGAGGTTTGTTATGGTGGTCAAAAACATAAAGATACAACAATGCGTAAATTTGATGATCCCGAAGAGAAATATAGAGACAGATGGGATTTATTGAATCTCAAATAGCAGTTCTAAAGGTATCGCATTTTGCGACACCTTCCTCCCCCTTTAGGGGGCTGGGGGGCCTAATTTTCCAACCAACCTTTCCATCGCATCAATCAAAACCACATACATCTCCTCAAAATCATGAAGCTCGCCGTAGTACGGATCAGCAACATCACCTGACTCGCCAATAAATTCTAAAAGCAGATGTACTTTTTCTTTGGGCCAGCCGGAGCGAATCAGTGCCTGCTTATGTTCTAATCCCAACCCAAAAACATAATCAAAGTCGGTGTGGTTAAGCCGTGAAAAAGGTTTAGCAATAATGCCTTCCATATTTACTTTATATTTTTGGGCAATTTTTAACGTCCTTGAGTCAGGGCGCTCTCCCTCATGAAAGTCATGCGTGCCGGCCGAATCTACCTGCCAATCTAATTTATTTTCTTTAATATATTTACGCAGTAACCCATGCGCCATTGGTGAGCGGCAAATATTGCCGGAGCAGACAAAGAGAATATTCATATTTTTGATTTTACAGTATCGGATTTATTTCTCCCCCTCTAGGGGGAGTGGCACGTAGTGCTGAGGGGGACGGATTTGGGTCTATTTTGAATAGTGTTTGGTGTACTGTTCA
>CAYMKA010000187.1:0-1065 GCA_964390935.1 uncultured bacterium | reverse complement strand
GTGCTGAGGGGGACGGATTTGGGTCTATTTTGAATAGTGTTTGGTGTACTGTTCAATCACTTTATTAATCATGCGCTGATAGGGGTATCCGTATTTTTTGGCTTCGCGTTTAAAAAAGTTAATGCTTTCTTCGGCAAGCAAAATCGTCACTTTTACTTTTTTTTCGCCTTCGGCCAATTTTTGTGGACTGGGTAAAAAATCGGGAAGTTTATTTAATGCGGTTCTTTTTTTCATATATTCTTTCACTAGAACAGGGCCCAAACCCCCTGGACCCCGATGCTACTGACCCCCGCCATATTATACATATATTTATACATATAAAAAGCCATATTAATGATTGGGGAATAAGCCAAGATCCCCAGCGAAAACTGGTTATTGAGAGTCAGGACACTTATCCTTAGGAATGGCCGGCTATTTACCTTTTAGAGCTTTTCTTATAAATCGAATGGTCTCAATCACTTGAGTCTGAAAATGTAAAATTTCTTTTTTGGTATTGACCGTATAGTTTCTGCCAATTTCCACTGAGATTTCTTCCAGTTCTTTGAGTACTTTTTTATATTTTAGACCGAGCTTTTTTAATATCTCCAAAACGACAGATTTATATTTCAAATCGATAGCTTCTAATTTTAAAACTTCTATCAAAGCAGAAAGATGACGCGATTTATAAAGTTCTTCAGCTTTTTCAATCGTAAGAATAGGCTGGTTAAGATCTCGAATTAACGTTGGGAAAATTTTATGATTTAAAGGGTGCATTTTTTACCTTTCTTTTATTTTTTTTCAGAATTTTCTATTTTTTCAATTAATCCCGTCACTTTATAGTAATGCATAAAAAGCTCAGGGCTTGAGTCAGAAGAAAGCTTGATTGAAATATCTTTTTGTTCTGCTTTTAATTGTTCTAGTGACATCTCTTCTACTGCAATTGTTTTAGTTTGAATGAACATTGTCTAAATATATCGTATCTTTAATTTTTGCGGTGCAAAAAATTATGCGGATAATTTTTCGATCAAATTTTTGAGATCGTTATAATAAACTAAAATGCCTAATGCGGAAGTGTTTTTATACTCT
>CAYMKA010000186.1:0-3355 GCA_964390935.1 uncultured bacterium | reverse complement strand
GACTAATCCGTTTTGCGAGTGAGGGGTCAACCCCGACGCGCAGAGCACGACGAAGTCGTGAACGAAGCGGAGCTCTGTATTAGGGTTGAGGCCGAGCAAGCAAAATGGAAATTTAAATATAAATTAAATGAAATGAAATCTTCAAACCTAATCATGATAAGTAATGACTATTATATTGAGCAGAGGTCAGAGTTTTTTAGCTTTAATGTTTCTAATCTATTTACAGAATGGTTATCTCTCAAAAAATCGAATGAGACTTTTTTCATCGGCAAGTGGAATTGTCCAAACCAGCATTGTTTTTTTCCATTTTCGAGTGAATTGTAATTTCACATTATTTCTAATCAGTTCAACATTTTTTGCATCTTGTTGAACGTGTTTTAACTCTTTTAAAAGCGACATAACACTATTGTTAATCTTAGGATATTTCTTTAATAGCACCTTATTGTGGTTAATGATTGCTAAATCAGATTTTTCATCAAAGTATTCGACATTCTCTAACCCAAAATATTTTACTAATTTATTTTCATCTGTTTTGGGGAGTGTCCAAACTGTTTTATTCATGTTCCATTTTCTTTTAAAGACTAGTTCTACTTGATTGCGTTTCAAAACTATTTCATCATTATTTAATTTTTCTGCTTCCTCATTTAGGACTCTGATTAAGCCAACTACTTTCTCTGGAAGCCCAGGATATTTAAACAATATTTCATTGGTATAAGTTAATCTTATGTCTTGATTGGATTCATAGTTTGGAACACTCGGTAACCCAAAGAAAACGGGCAAGCCTTTCTCATCATCAATTGAGACAGTCCATACCGGACCATTATTTCTCCACTTTTTTTTAAAAAAAATTGTTATATCATTTTTTGTTAGAGAAATGGTTTGAGAAGGATTTTGATCATATTTTTCACTTAACTCAGCAAGAATATTTTTAAGTGCGCCCAACATCCCATTTCGTTTTTTCAGTAATTTATTCTGAGTACTTATAGTGATGTCATTATTAACATCATATGCAGGAAAGATTTCAATGCCATAAAACTTTATTAAATTTGAGAATTGATTTCTATCTATCACCCAAATCGGTTTACCATTATTGTATTTTAAATTAAATGTCATTTCGATCCCATTTTGATTTTTTATAATCATGGTCTGTCCGGTCTGATGACCTTCTTGAATTAAAGAAACTAAAGTTTTTCTGATATTTTCTTGCAAACTAGCGACTTGACGTATTTCAGGGTTTCTCCCCGTTAAGGACATGTCTTTTAATTCATCGTATGAGGATAATGCCCTTAACCCTAAAAATTTTATCAGATCTGACTCTTTTTCTTTGGAAATGGTCCAGGTTTGAACTGCATGATTTTTTTTCAGAATAAATTCTAACGCCACATCATTTCGAGTCAATTTTATAACCCTAGTCTTGTTTTCTTCATAAAAATTCAATAATTCTTTATTAAGTTGCCTTAAAGGATTATGTAAGCCCTCATGCCTGTCGAACAATTCTTGATTGGCATGGGACAGAGATAAATCATGATTTGAATCAAGCAAAAATGAATCAATTAGCAATTGAAATGCTTTAACAAAAAGTTGTTTTTCCGACTTATCGAATGTCCAAACAATAATGCCATTCAAATCTTTTTTTTTAAACTGTACACCTAAATAATATACTTCTAATTCTTCACCGCTTAATTGATTTAATTGATGATAAATATTTTTGATAAATTGGTGAGCACCAGTCATCCCCCATTCGCGTAACGTATTAGCTGTTAAAGCATATTCCTGTTCTTTATCTACAAAAGGTAAGAAATTACCAAAATGGTAGTTCACAAGCTTTTTATCCTTATTAACTAAATCCCCCTCTCTAAAAAAAGGCTCCCCTTTTTCTTCAGTCTTAATAGATTGATAACGGCGATTAAATACCGTATGCATATTATGAGAAGCGTATCTTTCAAAATTCCAAGTTCGATCAATTATTAGTGAATATTTTTTATCAGGGTGAAAACGCCATATTCGGCCAACGTCATTGAGATAACTATGGCGACTATATCTGGGTCGATTATGCAAGATCGTTCCTACTTGCGGAAAATCATAACCTCTTAATAACATATCAACTACAATTAAAATTTTAATTTCTCCAGACTCAAATTTTTCTAATATTTTGTCCTGCTCTTTTTTTGTTAATTTTGAATGAAGCCTTTCGGTTTTGAATCCGGCATTTTTAAATTTAACGGCTAAATCATCTGAATGTTGTGTGCTCAAACTAGTACAAATGGTTGGTTCATTCTTTTTATCCTCAGGCACCAAATTAATATAATCATTCAGAATATCTTCATTTAATTTTTCCTGATTTAAATCTTTGTACATTTTGGGGGTGTCAAAATCTCTTATTTCATTTTCATCGTTTTTTATGTAATTTTTAATATTTTTTAATTCATGAACCTTATAATCAATCGTTTTCACATATATATCACTTAGATATTTTTTTTCTATAAAATCTTTAATGTGGGATTCAGAGGAGTAATCAACCAATATATTTCCTTCATATAGATCGCTCAATTTTATTTTTTTGTATTTTTCAATTTCCTTAATTCTATTTTCAGGTAATTTATTTCGATTCACTTCTAACAGCTCTAATGCCCGCTGACCTTCAAAAGTTAAGTCGTCGATATATAAGCCAAGAATATAATCGGGTTGATAGGCTTCTATGACTTTTTGATAGCTCGGGCTTGCAGAAGAACCCGCTTCATCAACGAGCACATATTTAACAGGCAGGTTTGAATCGATTAGCTTTTTTTCGTGTCGATTAAAAAACTGATAAGTGGTCACAATCACCTGCGCCTCTTTTATTTTTTTTTGATCGTATTTATTTACAGCTGTAATAAAAATATTTAATTCCTTATGCAAGTCATTCAATTTTTTAATTTTCTCTAGTACTTCCTGAGGATAAAAATCCTTCAATCCTGATACTTTCTGCGAACGAATATGTTTAGTGGGCACTAAAATAATAATTTGGGCATTTTGGCCCTCTTCCCAATAGTTTTGAATAACACTTAGGGCATCTTCGAAACCAATGAAAGTCTTACCTCCACCAGGAGGGATAATCAGTAGCCCACGCTTGTGTCCGACTTCTCTAGATAATTGGATAGCCTGCATAGCTTCACTCTGATGTGCACGCATACCTAAACCGCTCATAAACTTAGAGTGTAAAAATAGACTTACCATTTAAAGGATATATACCAACAAAGTTTGTTAAACATAACAACAATAAAAACCGTTCCCTTTGGTCACTATGCTGGCTATCAAGGGCTTCGCAAGTCGGCTTCGCCGACCCTATGACAGCCAGCATTTTTTATTGGCCAGT
>CAYMKA010000185.1:0-3359 GCA_964390935.1 uncultured bacterium | reverse complement strand
CTTCAATTCTGGTTAAAAAAATACAGGATATGTATTCTCAGGTTTCATAGAAATATTTAAAATCTACTAAAACAGATTATTTTTTACCTAACTGGAGTAACTCGAATTTTAGCGGATTGGGAAATTTACGCCTGGGTAAATAAGATAATCAGACCGTCCCGCAGCGTATTCATTTTATCGAATTTAAAATGTCAGAATATCAACCCAAAGTTTCTTTTCTTTCTACTTATAAAGATCCCGATGCGGGTTTAGACAGGCATGTTCTGAGAGAACAGGCGTTGTTTGGCATTAATGGCGGATATTTTGTTTTTGGAGAAATTGCTAAACATGACAAATTAGGCACGCCGATTGGGCTGGTGCATGTGAACGGAAAAACTTTATTTCCGCCGATCCATCCCCGGGCGGCAATTCTGGTTAATCAAAAAAATGAAATTTTCTTTGATGTTATTTCTTTAATGCAGACGGAATTGTGGATTAATCACAGTCATCAATTGAAGTGGCACGTGGTCAATCGATTCAGCGCAAACCCTAAAGAGCCTGTGGTGTTAACCAAAGCATTTCGGCAGGATTTTGGCCTGTTTAAAGATTATTATTTTGCACTTTTTATTGGAGATGAGTTGAAAGAGATTTATCGTCCAGGGCTAAAGGGTGAAATTCCTTACAGCGGACTCATGATCGGGATCCATAAAAAATATTTTAACCCCGAACTTTTTTTGCGTGAAAACTATTTTGAATTTAAGGTAAATTTTCCCAGAAAATACGGGCAGGTGGTGGATGCCATGGCTTCAGGCCCGATGCTCATTGATGCTTATAATCAAACTTACCGGCAGAGTTTTGCACTGGAAGAATTTTATAAAGACACCGCTCCGCTTAATTTTCCTTCAATTAACTTTGACAGAGAGGAGTTTTGGCCCGAACTGGCTCCAACCACTTTTACTGCCGACCGCGATTTAAAAGAAAACCCGATGCCGCGAAGTGCCATTGCAGTGACTGGAGATAATAAAGTTATTTTACTGGTGGCTGACGGCCGGCAAAAAACCAGCCGCGGCATTACCTTTAGAGAAATGACTCAGATTTTGACTGACATGGGAGCAGTGAGGGCTTTGAATTTAGATCCGGGTGGATCAGCGACATTATGTTTAAAAGGCAAAATTATCAATCAACCCAGTGTCGGAGCAGAAGGAATGTTTTTTACCAGAAGCATTCCTACGGCCATTGTTTTTAAGGCGTTAAAGTAATTGAACTTCAATGCTATTCAAAAGAGACCTTTTTCCCTTAAAATCAACAGCACTTTGTGTTGGGGCGTCGCCAAGCTGGTAAGGCACCGGTTTTTGGTTCCGGCATTCCGAGGTTCGAGTCCTTGCGCCCCAGCCATAACATAAGTTCTTCAGAAGCGGCAGATTTTTTCGCCGCTTTTTTTGTTTGTTCCACCAAAACCGACCATAAACCTTTATAACTAAAAACCAACCGAACCGAATTTTTTGCTTTTGTTGCACCGTTTTTTGAACCACCGCCGTTTCCTAAAGTCGCGCCAGAACCGCCCGCCCGCGCCTCTTCAGTAATCACAGCTGGTTCAAAAAAGAAGTTCGAGCCTATCTTTTCTAAGAATTCTCGCTTTGCAGAAAAATCTGCCGATTCAGCAACGATTTTTGGTGTGGTGACAGCATTTATGAATTCTTCTAAATGTTCGAGCCATATAAATTGCCCCTTTTCTAACTGATTTAGATTTTTTTGGACTCGATATTTTTGATCAAATAAATCTTCTTTTCTCTTAATGAATTCTTTCTTAGGAATCTCGTTTTCTAAATATAAGTCCATCAATTTACTAATCTTTGTTTCTAAAACTGTGATCTCTTTATTTGTATTCAAAATCTCTTCTTCACAAGATTTCATAAGAGCTAAACGTTCATTTTGGATTTGTTGTTTCAAGTAAGAAACAATTTTTTCAGAAAGCGAAATAGATCTCAGGTTTTGATTTATTTGATTCACCAATTCATCCTCGCGTAAATATTTTAGATCACATGACAGATTAACTTTCTTTTTAGTACAACGATAATAAAAATGACCCTTTTGGGTTTCAGCAGTAATCATCCCTCCACAACGGGAACATTTTATTAATCCGGTAAAAACAAACTTATGTCTAAGTTTTCTTTTTCTGTTTCTTTTAATAATAACCTCTTGGACTTTATCAAACAGCTCTTTAGTAACTATTGGCTCATGAGCACCATCAAAAACCTCGCCAATATATTTCATTCGTCCATAGTAGAAAGGATTAGTAAGGATTTTATGAACAATACTGCAAGTAATGGCTTTTCCTGATCTGTAACCTAATAAACCTATTGATACGCACAAATGAGAAATACTTTCTAAGGTATGCTTTCCTGTTGCGTAAGCTTCATAAATTTTTAGTATTTTTGGTGCTCTATCCTGATCAAGATCAATTTTTTTAGTTTTTAAGTTATTAACATAACCATAAGGTGCAACACTAGGAAATTCACCACGTCTTAATTTTTGACGAATCCCTCTTTTCACGTTTTCTGAGAGATTATCAACATAATATTTAGATTGACCGAAAATGATATTAAGCATGAATTTACCTTGAGCCGTGTTATCAAATTTATAAGTAGGAAAATCTAAATATTTAATAAATCCCTTATCTACAAGATAAATTACTTTACCGCCATCGATTGAATTGCGAGCAAGTCTGTCTGGATGCCAGGCAATAATTCCCTGTGCTTCACCTTTTTCTATTCTTTGAGTCATTTTATTAAAGATCGGTCTTCCAGGTTCCTTAGCCGTTCTAGATTCTGTAAATTCTTCAACAATTACCGAATCTTCAAGCTTTGCTTTGATATATTCTCTTAATTCGGTTAACTGAGCTTCTATAGATAATATTTGTCGATCTTCTGAATCGGAAGACTTGCGAGCGTAAAGAAAATACTTTTTCATAAGATAAACCTCCAAATAGATATTTGAGAAACGAGAAACTAAAAATATTTGGTTCGGTTTATCCAGAACTGGATTAAGAGAATGGGATTCTAGAACAAGGTTCGAGCTTTTCAAGTGTGTATATATTCAAAAAACTTTATAAGAAACATTCTTTGAACGATTACCACTTCCTGAAGAGGCGCGGGCGGGCGGTTCTGGCGCGACTTTAGGAAACGGCGGTGGTTCAAAAAACGGTGCAACAAAAGCAAAAAATTCGGTTCGGTTGGTTTTTAGTTATAAAGGTTTATGGTCGGTTTTGGTGGAACAAACAAAAAAAGCGGCGAAAAAATCTGCCGCTTCTGAAGAACTTATGTTATGGCTGAACCTCCAAGACACCGCTCGAAAGAACCACCAGTAATTTATTAATGGAT
>CAYMKA010000184.1:0-3406 GCA_964390935.1 uncultured bacterium | reverse complement strand
CGCAGCGTACACGAAATGTTATTACAGACCTGCAGATGAAATTTGCCGACCGGTTGTCTGTGATAAAGCGTGTAAAAACTAACCACTTCCCAAACTTGAAACACGGGGATTTTTAAAGTTTCTGCCACTAAATCCATGACTTCTTTTTTCATCCAGCCAAATTCGTTTTGAGCAATATAAAGCACGCCCATCACTGCTGATCGGCTATCAGGATAATGAGAACACAATTCTTTTATTTCTGCCAAAGCCGCTTTCGAAAAACTTAGTTTAGGCATCTAGTTCTCCCGCAATAATATTTAACGAAGAAATGGTCGCTACCGCATCTGCAATATAGCCCCCCTCTATCAAAGAGGGAATATTTTGATAAGTCCAAAAACTGGGACGACGCAAATGAACACGATATGGTTTGCCTGTGCCATCCGACACAATGTACCAGCCTAGCTCGCCATTAGTGGCTTCGACCGCAAAATATAAATCTTTTTTAGGCGGACAAACTCCGTCCATAATAATTTTGAAGTGAATAATGAGCGCCTGCATTTGAGTATAAACTTCTTTTTTTTCTGGCAAATAAATTTTAGGAACGTCCGCATGCCAGGGGCCTTTAACATCTAAATTGTCTAACGCTTGTTTAATAATTTTTAAACTTTCGCGCATTTCCATTAAGCGCACAGAATATCGGTCATAACAGTCACCGCTTGTGCCTACTGGAATATCAAAATCAAAATCTTGATAAGAACTGTAAGGGCGTTGTTTACGCAAATCTTTTGCAACACCGGCGGCACGCAAATTTGGCCCTGAGAATCCGCGCGCGATGGCATCTTCAGCGGTCACCGGACTAATGCCACGGGTCCGGTCGTAGAAAATTTTATTACGGGTTAAAAGTTGATCAAATTCATTTAAAGCACTGGGAAATTCTTTTAAGAAAGCTTGAACGCGTTGGACAAAATCTCCCGGGATATCGCGCTCGAGGCCACCTATACGCGAAAAGTTTGTCGTGAGACGGGCGCCAGTCATGGATTCATAAATTTGATAAATTTTTTCACGTTGATGCCACACATATAAAAACGGGGTGTAAGCTCCCAAATCCACACCCAAAATTCCCAGACAAACAATGTGATCGGCAATGCGAGCCAGTTCTGAAAAAATCACCCGTACGTAATCTACTTTTTTAGGAGTTTCGATTCCGAGCAGTTTTTCAATCGCACAGTTCCAGCCCACATTATTAATAGGAGCCGAAACATAGTTAAGACGATCCATGTGCACATTAAATTGTTGATAGTGTTCTTGTTCAGCCAGTTTTTCAAAAGCGCGATGCAAATAACCCACAACGGGAGTGGCTTTTTTAATTGTTTCGTCTTCGAGTTCTACTATATTATGGATAATGCCGTGCATCGAAGGGTGCGATGGCCCTAAGTTTAAAATAAGGTCTTTTGTTTCCTTATGCTCTGTTTCTAAGAGTTCTGATTTTAATTTAGTGACCACGTTTGCTTAGCTCCATCATTTGGTGATACAGCGGATCACGCTTGCCTTTGATCGGATATTCTTTACGCAAAGGGTGTCCTTCAAAATTATCGACATTCATAATGCGGGTTAAATTGGGATGATAGCGGTATACCACTCCCAAAAAATCCCAGGTTTCACGTTCAGGCCAATTGGCTGCAGGATATAAACTAACGAGCGAATCAATGGGTTCGTCTTTTGCTAAATCCACTTTAATGCGAATTCTTAAATTGTGCAGATTTGAAAATAAATGCACAACATTTTGAAAAGGTTTGTCTTTATCAGGGTAATGAACAGCCGTGGTATCAGCCAATTGATCAAAACTATTTTGAGTTTTTAAAAATTTAACTAGTTCAAAGTAACTTTCGTTAGTAATAAGAATAGATAAGTCTTCGAAAGCAAATTCACTTTCTAAAATGGCATCGCCAAACTCGTTTTTAAGATTCTCCAAAACTTCTTCTAAGCGCATGTTAAGCCTTTGCTAATAATTTGTGACGAGCTTCAGCACGACTTTTCATAAGAGATTCATTTTGAATACGGCGTTGCAATTCCATGAAGGCGTCCATGTAAGCTTCGGGGCGAGGTGGACAACCGGCTAAATATAAATCAACCGGAATAATGTGATCGATGCCCTGCAAGACTGAGTAAGTATTGTAAATTCCACCGCTGGACGCACAGGCTCCGTGCGAAATCACCCATTTGGGCTCGGCCATTTGATCATAAATACGTTTTAAAACCGGTGCCATTTTGTGGGTGATGGTGCCGAGCACAATCAACAAATCACTTTGACGAGGTGAAAAACTGGGCCGCTCTGCCCCAAAGCGTGAAATATCTTTATCGGATGACATGGTCGACATAAATTCAATGCCACAGCAAGAAGTCGCGAAAGGCAGCGGCCACAAGCTATTCTTGCGGGCCCAACCGACCACTTCACTTAATTTAGTGGTAACAAATGAATCGCCCAGAACAGTTTCTAATCCCAATTAAATAACCCCCTTCGCAATGCATAGAAGTAACCAAGTAAAAGTACGCTAATAAAAGCCAGCATTAAATAAAAACCATTTAGACCTAAAAATTTAAACGAAACAGCCCAAGGGTATAAAAATAACACCTCAATATCGAACAAAATAAAAATAACGCCTACTAAATGAAATTTAATAATCGATTTCTGGTAAGGACTGCCGACAGGATCTTTACCGCACTCGTAGGCACTCATTTTGACCTTGCTGTACTTCTGAGGGCCAACAAGCTGCGACAAGCCGACGATGGCAAGCATCATTCCCAGCACCACCACAATCATTAAAAAGACGGGTAAATACTCTGGCATCAAATTGAATATTATCGGTTAGGACCCGATTTATCAATTGAGGCATTCTAGAAAAGATCTAAAAAAGATTAAAAAACTAAAAACTTGCGCCGAGACATGCTGCAAAAGTGCGTTCTTCTTTGGCATTAAAAGCCACCCAGTCGGTTTCTATTCGTCCATCAAATCCAAAAAAATCAAAAGCAAACCCCAAAAGATAATTTAACTGAAAATTAATTGGACCCAGCCCCGATTGATCGGTATTGAAAAAAGGACTGCTTAATTTACCTGTCGCTGTGGCAAACGATGGGCCAACCCCGGCATAACCTCTGACAGGGCCTATCGTTTTTGACATCATCAGCATGATTTGAGTCTCATATATATAGTAATCAAGTGAGGTGAGAGAGCCCAAATAGCCCGACATTCTCATAATATCTTCGGCAAACAAAATCGAAAATGAAGGGGTCATTAAAGTTTCTTTTGCAAAATTAAACTGACCGCCAAATTGAAAAGTGTATGCCCAGGCTTCGGTAAGCGTTAATGAAGTGGGCAGGCCAATGGAGGCAAATAAATCAAATTGATCTGAACTCACCGAACCCCTTA
>CAYMKA010000183.1:0-3414 GCA_964390935.1 uncultured bacterium | reverse complement strand
ATTAGCGGTGCAGCCAAAGTTAACTTGATGGGTCACAGTCATGGTGGTTTTTCGGTGCGTTATGTGGCTACTGCTATTCCTTCGCGTGTTGCTTCGGTCACCACTATTCATAGCCCAGTTAAAGGTGTTAAAGGCGCAGCTATTTTAACAGGTACAGACGGTACTGTTGCAGGTAGCTTAGTACAAACAGTAGGCACAGCAGTTTCTAACTTTATTACCTTTTTGGCTGGTAATAGCTACAAAGAAGATTTTATGGCAAGCATGAAATCTTTAGATACAGCAGGTGCTGCTGCATTTAATGCTAAGCATCCGAATGGTGTGCCAACCACAGCGTGTGGCGAAGGTGCATACACAACAAATGGTATCAAAAACTACTCTTGGAGTGGTACATCCGCCGTCACTAATATTTTAGATCCCTTAGACACTTTCTTTGGTGTGATGTCTTTGGTTTCTACTTCTGAGCCAAACGACGGCTTAGTGGGTCAATGTGTCAGCCACTTTGGTAAAGTTATTCGTGATAACTACCCACACAACCATGGTGATGCTATCAATCAATTATTTGGTGTACGCGGCTTGTTTGCACCTAACCCTACTGATGTTTATCGTCAACATGCCAACCGTTTAAAGAATGCAGGCGTATAATTCTTAAAAGGCTGGTGTCAAAGGCTTGTATCAATGATACAAGCCTTTTTTAGTACTTAACTGGTTATCGCTTATTTGTTCGTAATTCAACCGTTTTTAACGGTTTTATGCTTATAAAACGCGCTAATTTCGATGAGATGCCTAAGTTCTGTTTTTTTATAAAACCATTTTGCGTGTCGTTTCTTCACTTGTGATAAGTCGAGGTAGGGGTTTGATGTTGTCGCAAACAAGTGACTGTTCAGAATTTTTAAGTCATTAGCGACATAGTTTGTTATGATAAGCGATTTAATGTAGTGTATTTGTTGTTCAAAAATGACAACAAATATAGTAAAGCTAAAAACTCAATTCCTATTAATAACTCTACAAAAGGAAAAAACAACAATGCAACGTAAAATTGCAATCGGTGTCAGTGTTTCTTTGATTGTGATTGCCGTCATTTTATTGTGGTTGGCACGTACTCCAGAAGAAGCGGTGACAGCAAATCCTGTAGCCGCAACGGCATCCACTCCTCAAGGCTTGCCTAGTCCTCAAGAAGTTGCTTCTGCAATCGAAAAATCCAAAACCGATACTCGATTTAAGACTGGCCGTGAAAATATGCCTAAATCCTTAATGGATACTGAGGTCGATGGTGCACTAGAAGTCGATAAAAACGGTAATTTGATTATTAGCCAAAGTATTAGACAAACTTTTGATTATTTTTTATCTGCCATTGGCGAAGAGGATTTAACCACGATTGTGGCGCGTATTCGTGCCTATATTCGTCATAAATTAGCAAATTATCCACAAGCAGCCCAACAAGCAGAGCAGATTTTAGATGGCTATTTGTCTTATCGTGATGCTTTAGGTCGTTTACCGCAAATCCAAGGCGACCCTGCCAAAAATATGGCAGCAATTCGTCAACAAAAAGAACAAGTTGCCTCTCTTAGAACACAGTTTTTATCACGAGAAGTTATTCAGGCATTTTTTGGTGATGAAGATGCCTATGACCGTTATACCATGGCACGGATTGAGGTGATGCAAGATAAAAATCTCAGTGCTGCCGAAAAAGCCAAACGCACCGCTGAGTTATTAAATACTTTGCCACCACAGCTTAAAGAAAGCGTTCAAACACTTAATAAGTACCAAGAGCTCACTACCTTTACTGAAGATTGGAAAGCACGAGGTGGAAAACCCGAAGAATTACGGGCTATTCGTGAGCAAATTGTGGGGGTCGAAGCAACAGAGCGTTTAGAAGCTTTAGATAAAGAGCGTGCCGAATGGGATACTCGCATTAACAGTTATTTGCAAACACGCGATGGGATTCTCAAAAATCCTTCTTTAAGTGATGCTCAACGTCAACAACAGCTGAATGACATTAAAAACAAGCAATTTAATGAGCAAGAACGTGTTCGTGTTGGTGCATTTGAAACCATGCATGATCAAGGAGTAAAGCCCTAGATTTAGACTTCTGTCTGAATAACAAACGGTAAACACTGCCGTTTGTTATATTTTAATGACCGTTTGGCAGAATGTCGTCTAAAAGCAAAAATATGGCGTTTATAAACAGGCTTGATGCTAGAAAAGTTTGGTTTTTAAGCTATAGTACTTAAGATTAAAGTAAATACTCTAAATAAAAAATATCTATATTCATAGTCTAATAATTAAACAAAAACATAAACAAAAATCAAAACAGCTGGGGATTCACTATGAAAAAACTTCTTGCAACAGCGACATTATTAGCCAGTTCTATTGTTGCTAGCCAAGCTCAAGCTTGTTGGTGGTGGGAAGATTGTACTTATACCAAAACCAAGTATCCAATCGTATTAGCACCAGGTGTGTTGGGTTTTGAAAAGTTGGTGGGTTTTATTGATTATTGGTACGAAATCCCCTCAGCAATTAGCTATAGTGGCGGCAAAGTTTATACAACATCGGCCTCTGCACTAAATAGTTCTGAAGCTCGTGGTGAACAGCTATTAAGCCAAGTTCAAACCATTTTAGCTATTAGTGGCGCACAAAAAGTTAATTTGTTAGGTCATAGTCATGGCGGATTTTCGGTACGTTATGTTGCCGATGTCATTCCTACAAAAGTGGCTTCTTTGACGATGGTTCATAGTCCAGTCAAAGGTAGTCCTGTGGCGGATGTGTTAAACGGCGTAGTTCCTTCAGGACTACCGCAATCTATTTTAGGTACCGTGACTGACGGTATCATGGGTATCTTGAACTTTTTGGCAGGTAATAACCGTCCAGAAGATTCTTTAGCAGCTTTAGCATCTTTAACAACAGCAGGTGCTGCAACGTTTAATGCTCAACATCCAAATGGTGTGCCTACAACTGCCTGTGGCGAGGGAGCTTATACGGCTAATGGTATTAAAAACTATTCATGGAGCGGCACATCTTCATTTACTAATGTAGTCGATCCATTAGATTACTTTTTTGGTTTAACAGGTTTAGCTGGTACAGAGCCAAATGATGGCTTAATTGGTCGTTGTTCTAGTCACTTTGGTAAAGTGATTCGTGATGATTATCCTTGGAACCATGCTGACGCGATTAACCATACCTTTGGTGTACAGGGTTTATTTGCTCCAGATCCAAAAGATGCCTACCGTCAACATGCTAACCGCCTAAAAAATGCAGGTGTTTAACGCTTAATATTGACTATTTGGCAAATACAAAACGGCTACTTTCAGTAGCCGTTTGTATTTTGGGCTTAGATTTCGCTCAGATTTGGTAGCCTGTGTGAAGTGCAACGTAACACAGGGTTAAGCACATTAATGTTTTGTTTTTCCTGTATTT
>CAYMKA010000182.1:0-3421 GCA_964390935.1 uncultured bacterium | reverse complement strand
CCCATGTTGATAGGATCTGGGCTATCTTGCGTTGTTCGGGGAGTGGGGGAAGCGGAATTTTAATCCTCATTAAATCCGTTGCATTTATAGCTGGATAACTAATTCCTATTGAACGAGCAACCACCTCATCAAGAAAGCTCAAAGATTGCAGCGAATATTTAGCGAAAGCTGAAATATACATTTCCAATTTCGGTCTAATAACAGCAAAGCCTGTGGAGACCACCATATTTTCAGGAGGATGATTAATTGCGGCAATCGCTTTTAAATAAGTACGAACAGTCGAAACGATAACATCACCATCTTTAACTAACCTTCTTGCTCTTGAAGGAGCATCCTTAAAAAAGAAAATTTCCGTTTTTTCGATACCACCTTCCAAGCTAACACTGCCAATATCAACATAAACCAATTCAAAATTATTAGCAGTCGCTTCTGGTAACGCATCATCGTTAATACTAGATATTCTTTTAATAGGTTTAACTTCCCAACCAACAGGAATCTCCCCCAACCACTCCACTCCCGAATCCTTCATCTGCTCATAACGTGGCATATTGCTTATCATCGTCATCACTCCTCTGTTTTATTTAAGGTTTTCCCTTCGACTCCGCTCAGGGAACGGTCTTGCGTTGGCTGAGCGAAGTCGAAGCCAACACAGCAGAATCGAAACCCAAAATCTCAGCAATTAACCCATCTGCCTGCCGCTCCAAATCCACAATCTCTTGCGCCACCTCCGCCATACTCCGCAACGGTTTATGCTGATAAAAATACTTATTAAAACTCACCTCATAACCAATTTTAGTCGATTCCAAATCTATCCAAGCCTCATCTACGTGCGGTTTGACCTCCGCCAAAAAATAACGATGAATATTGTCTTTTAATGGCACAGTCTCACTATCTCGCAAGTCTGCATTGCTCTGATAAACAATATACTCATGGGGAGTTTGAGTGGCAAAATAACCAAAATCTGCCAATTGCGCTTGTGTACAATTAAGACGCTGTAAAAGCTGTGCTAGTTTATCACCCGATAGTTTTATTTTTTTATCAATAACTTTGTCGGCCTCTTCACTGTACCAACTCACTGCATTTAATATCGCGTTTTTGTCACTGGCACTTAACTTAATACCCAGCGTTTTTAAGGCCGCATCTACCTTGTCTTTAAACACATTAAAATTATTAAAGCGTGTGTTGCCTATTGCCGTCATTAAGGCTTGTGCCGCTTGCACCAATTGCTGATGTTTTTGCCATGTTTCTGCATTTAATAACTTTTGTTTGGCTTTGGCATTTAATTCTACTTCGTTTTCTTCACACCACTTTAACAAAGGCTTTTCGGCTGCTTTTAGCGTCTCTACGTTAAAGATTTTTTCGCCATATTGCTGACTTAGCCATTGCATTGGCTGCTCTAAACTTTTATCAAAACGTAAGGTTTCTATACGCTCGGCACTAAATTGTGCTTGGCGACGGTCTGGACGTTCAATATTGACTTTGTAATAACCAAAATCTTGATTATCAAATACTTTAGCAGCGATTGTTTGTTGGTCATGATGACGTGCGACAATAGACATATTTAAGTAACAATCACTAATCGCCCTAATATGCTCTGGAGCAAATTCACAATTTTTATTACCCAAATTTTTACGCAATTTGCGAAACATTTGGCTGGCATCAATTAACTGGACTTTACCTTGACGATGCTCTGGCTTGTTGTTAGATAACAACCAAATATAAGTAGTAATGCCTGTGTTATAAAATAAATTATTGGGTAATTGAATAATCGCTTCTAGCATATCGTTTTCGATAATATAACGACGGATATTACTTTCACCGCCGCCTGCATCACCTGTAAACAAGCTCGAACCATTATGAACCGAAGCAATACGCGAGCCTTGGCTACCGTTGCCATTGGCTTTCATTTTGCTAACCATTTCCATTAAAAACAATAATTGGCCATCACTAGAGCGTGGCGTGGCATCTTGTGTTTCGCTATCACCCCAATAATTTTTTAGTTTGACCACAAAACGCGTATCTGTGACTTCTGTCCCCTCTTTAATATACTTTTGTTCGCTTGCCCAACTTTTGCCATAGGGAGGATTAGAGAGCATAAAGTCAAAACGCTGATTAGCAAATTCATCGGTAGATAAAGTAGAACCCAAACGAATATTGCGTGGGTCGTTGCCTTTAATCATCATGTCCGATTTACAAATGGCGTAGGTTTCATCGTTGATTTCTTTGCCAAACAAATACACATCACCTGTGGCTTTAATTTGCCCTTCTTCATCTTTAATAAAATTCTGTGACTCGGTAAGCATACCACCCGACCCACAAGCTGGGTCATACACCGTCATCACCTCTGGTAATTGGCCTTTTAGCGGGTCAAAAATCAAATGCGTCATTAATTCAATTACTTCACGCGGGGTAAAATGCTCGCCTGCCTCTTCGTTGTTTTCTTCGTTAAATTTGCGAATTAATTCTTCAAACACATAACCCATACCCAAATTGCTTAATGCTGGTAGGCGATTGCCTTGTGGGTCTGTGCGCTCAAAAGGTGTCAAATTGATATAAGGCGAGGTAAATTTTTCAATCACATCTAACAACACATTTTTGTTGGCCATGTGTCGTATTTGTGACTCTAGTTTAAACTTTTCAATAATTTCTTTAACATTGGCACTAAAGCCACGCAAATACTCTTCAACATTGGCGAGTAACAATTGTTGATTATTTGTGGCTGTGTCATGAAGCGTTTTTAGTGTCCATTTACTGGTATTGTAAAAAACATAACCCGATGCTTCTCTTAAAGGTGCGTCATCTAATTCTATTTGCTGCATTTCATCACGTTGAAATGTTAGCTCATCTAACACGGCTTGTTTAGTTGGCTCTAGCAATGTATCCAAACGACGCAGCACAACCATTGGCAAAATAACATCACGGTATTTACCACGAACATAAACATCGCGCAGACAATCATCTGCAATTGACCAAATAAAAGACACTAATTTGTTGTGAGCGGTATGATTCATTGCTAAAAATCTATCCTAGTTAATTGATAATTTGAGTATTTTAAAATTTTTCACGATTGGTGATTCAAAAGAATATTAACATCTTTTTAATGAGAGGGTACTTAAGCACTCTGATTAAAATTATATACATAAAAAATTCATATTTGACCAGCCTAACCCCCTATACAAATACCTAATCTACTGATAAAAATAGATTTCGCTTGATAAAATTCTGACGATTTTAATAAGCGTTTGTTTCCTTTTATTTATATAAACATTCAAATTTTATAAGGACATGAACATGCCTATTCCTTTTATTCTTGGTGGTATTGCTGCTATTGCTGCTGGTTACGGTATCAAAAAAGGTATTGATGCCAAAGATGATTTTGATACAGCTAATAGTGTTAATTCACGTGCTCAAAGAACGTATG
>CAYMKA010000181.1:0-3462 GCA_964390935.1 uncultured bacterium | reverse complement strand
ACAATTGCGGCCGGTCCTGCTGACACCACTCCGCCAACAACTAATAGTCTTTCACCTATACGTAATGCAACAGGAGTTTCTAATAATACAAACTTACAATTTCATATTACGGATGCATATTCTGGAGTCAGTCAAAACTCAATTGTATTAACAGTGAGCGGTAACGTCGTTGCTCCAACGATTACCGGAACTCCGTCAGATTACACGGTTTCATATTTACTCAGTGGTTTTTCTGCAGGACAAACAGTCAACATTAGTATCGCTGCCCAGGATATTTCTGGAAATGTAATGACTACCGATTCATTCTATGTCGTAATGTATAGTGCGGTTGTCAGTTCTAATTGGATAGCACCTTATCCTATTTCGGTGCCAACAATTTTTGATCCAAGTATTTCACAAACTACAACGCTCATGTGGCCAATGGTTGAAAACGTGGAAGTCGTTATGAAAATTTATGACTTGAACGGACAAAATATTATGCAAAGACGTTTCTTGTCTGGCAGCAATGGAGCAACCGCTGGTATTAATAATACTTATGTTTGGGATGGCCGTGATGACTTGGGTCGTATTCAAGCTACCGGCATTTATTATTTCTATATCATCAGTGCTCAAGCTGGCCAACAAAAAGTGTTGGGCCGCGGCAATATTATTATTCGCCGAACAAGATAAAACCTTACCCCTATCCGACTCACCTCCGGTGAGTCACCTTTCCCCGTTTCACGGAGAAAGGAATTTTAAATAAAAATCTTTTTCTTTCTCCGCTTGCGGGGAAAGATGCTCCGGTAGGAGCAGATAGGGGTAATATTTTATGTATCTATCTTTTCTGTTGTAATTTCTTTTAATTCATTTCAAAAAAACTAGGTTTATGAATGTGCTCCTCTGGGCATGCTCTTTTCATGATACACAACACTCAATTCACAAAACAAAAATTATTGATTTCGATCGTAATGCTTTTTTTAAGTATTTCTAATCCTTTGCATGCAGATGCTTCTTACTCAGAACCGTTTTCAGGCGCGCCTCATCCAAGAGCGATGGGCATGGGCAATGCTTATGTGGGGGCCGGGACTGATTTAAATTCTGTTTTTTATAATCCAGCAGGACTTTCTTACATCAAAGATGTGCAAGTGCTTTCAGTTTATGGCAATACACTTAAAGATGTGAATCACACGACAGTCGTTGTCGGTCTTCCTCTCGATAAATCGGGCACGAGTGTTGTTTCATTGGGATATTCTTCTTTTGGGGTGGTGGGTTTGCAAATCTGGGAAAGTGGTAATGTGAATCCGGCACTGGTTGGCAGTGCTCAATTTAATAACAGTGTTTTCTATGCCAGCTACGCTAATCAAACCACGGATGGTTTACGCTATGGCGTGACTGCGAAAGCTTATCGCACTGCACTTGATGTCACTTCAACAGGTTCAGGCCAGGGTTTTGGCGGGCAAGCGGTTAATATGGACGCTGGTCTTATGTTTAATTTCACTAAAAATATTCGTATGGGCATGTCACTTCAAAATTTATTAGAAGATCAAAAAGTGATTTACACCACCGGTTCACAAGAAACTTTATACCGCAAAGCCATGATAGGTATTGGAACGAATATTGCGGGGAACGAACTCGATACTCCTGGTGAAAAACGTGAAATTTTATTAGGCATCGATTACGAGCATCCGCTCATTGCCGGTGTTCCTGGTCTTTTACATGCAGGAGTCGAATGGTGGACAAATCCTAATCTCGCCATTCGCGGAGGAATGGATCAAGTCAGAACTTCTTTAGGTGCTCAAGGGGCTTATGGAGTGGAATCGCGTTTTACGACCGGCGTGGGTTTAAGATTTAATGGCATCCAATTGGATTACACTTACTATCCAGATTTTGGAACTGCTTCAGATACTAAACATTTCTTAGCGGTAAGTTATTTTGGCGGGGATGATCCAAAACGTGTTGCTAAAAAAGAACCTGTTAAAGAAGTCGCTCCAGTAGCCAAAATTGGCGATCCAACTATTTCAGTGGCTGATGATCCAGATCAATTGAAATACAGACGCGGTAAAGATTTTGCGATTGAAATTGATAAAGACCCTAAATCTTTAGCTACCGAAGACCAAGAAACAGTTATCGAAAGCAGATAATAAGCCTTATATATAGAAGGAACTTGCAACTTTTACAGGTTATAGACGATAACTAGAGGTATGATTTTTAATCTCCGTAATATTGCGACGTCGATGGGGCTTGAAGAAACTTCGACTACAGAAGAGGGAGTCTCTTCGTTAATTGTTCAAGATCGTAGTACTTTTGCAAGCGTGAATCCATTGGACACCGAAATTTCGGATGCCCTTCTAGCCGTTGCTAGGGCGATGGAACTAAAAGAGTTGCCCAATGATGCTAAATCATTAGTGACCCTTGATCGTGTTGGCAAAGGTACGCCCAATGCTATTGCCATTAGTTTAGAAAAAATTCTGGACATCACGCCTGTTAAAGCAGATAAGAAAAATTTTGTTAAAGAAAGATTTTATGAAGGTAAAAATCGTTTAGCCGTTGTTAGTCCTTTGCTCATTATGGATCGCGGTCTAAAACTTAAGTTAGCTTTAATTCATCCTCCCCGTCAAAACAATTCTCGTGATGCAAAACGACTCTATATAGATTGTATTAACACTTCTCTGAGAGCTTCTACTGATTTAATAGAAAAAATAAAATCTCTCTTCGCCACCGAACCATCAATCATGGCTGATTTTTTAAAAGATAATATTGATCAAAGTGTTTACTACGAACCTTATCGCCTTAGTTTCGAATCACGATTGAAACACTATTTAAATAAGGCTTTTGTTTTAGGGACAGATGGTGAGGGCAAGCCGATCGTCTTCAAACGAATAGATACAGATTTATTTGAACGTCAATTAATTGCTCGCATGAAAGAAGCAAAACAATTGATTCAAATTCTTCCTGGATATCATTTGATTGCGAGTGAAGTCAGTTTGAATGATAGGGGAGAATATTTATCTAAACCAGAGATTGTTACTCACTATGAGATGATCAAAATATCGCTTGAAAACAAAGTTCTTTATAAATTAAAAGAAATGGCACAGAAATCTGGATTAAAAGACTGGTTAAATCTTCCTCACGAGCCAGGAGATGAAGGTCTGGAAAAGTTAATTAGTCAGTTTCCTTGGGACAACTTTAAAGGCAACGGTGAAGTTTTTTTTAAAAAACAGATAGGTAAAGCTTTTGAACTGTTAAATGCTTTGGCTGGTTTTCAAAATCAGGTTTCTTCTCAAAAAGAAGATAAAAAAGTTAATCAACTTATTGCCCGTTATGTCGACAAAATAAAAGAAGATTCCAAAAATGAAGCTGTCCGCGATTTAACAAGTATTAATTTTGAAACCGAACAATTTGATTCAGTAAAAATTCGAGACACGGTCAGTTTAGAACTCATGGATAAAATGAAAGGCGTATGGAAAACGGATCAAAATGGTC
>CAYMKA010000180.1:0-3463 GCA_964390935.1 uncultured bacterium | reverse complement strand
GGTTTTATACCCGGCTTCTTTAAGAATAGTAGAGATAAGATAAGTAACGGTCGTTTTGCCGTTAGTGCCTGTGATGCCTATGAATTTCACCCCGGCATCATAATCAATTGCTGTTTAAGAGAGAATACATAGACAAGCGGATCGGTGGGTACCTTACCCTACTGTGATTAGCGCCAATGATATTTTGAAGCGGAGCTTCATTTATGTTGTCACGATTCTGGGATTAACCATTTTATCGGTGATCCTAATTGCTTTTACCCGGCCACTAGCCATTTTAATAACCCTTAATAATGTTCCTATTTTGGTAGGGGCTTTTCTTATTTTAAGCATTGCGATTTATTTTCAAGTCAGCCAAACCAAAATCTCTCTGCAAAATGCTCGCCTCATGGGTGAAATTGAAAAAGATTTAAAGACAGCCAAAGCCGTTCAAAAAGCGATTTTGCATCAACCGCCCAAAATAGAAGGTTATGACCTGTCGGCCCGCTGGGAACCGGCCAGTCAGTTAGGGGGAGATTTTTATGACTTTTTTAAACGCGGAGATCAGTTGGGCATAGTGATTGGCGATGTTTCAGGTCACGGAGTTTCTTCAGCGCTGGTGGCCACCTTAACAGAAGGAATTATCAACGAAATCGGACCTGGCAATCTTTCTCTACCGCAAATGTTGTCTTACTTAAATGATCGTCTGCTTGGGTCCCTCGGCGGCAAATATAATCATCTTACCCTGGCAATGGCACTATTAAATCCTAAAACCAATGAGTTGGAATATGCTTTAGCGGGTCACCCGGCCCCTTTAATTAAAAATACTAAAAATGAGATCAAAACATTACCTGGTTCGGGCACTCTATTAGGACTCTATGAAAATGAAATTTTTGAATCCCAGAAAATTAAATTAGAACCCGGCGAAGAACTTCTTTTTTATACCGATGGATTAACTGAAGCCCGCAACACCAAAAAAGAAGAGTTGGGAGAAAACTTTTTAATGAATGAATTGCGCAACAATGAAATTGCCAAAACTGAACAAGCTCTTAATCGTTTATTTGAAAAAGTTGCATCCATTGAGCCGGTCGCTCATGACGACCGTACGGCTATTTTTATTCGCCGCTATAAACCTGATCTTCTTTAGCCTCCCGAATTAAAATTCGTTTTAAACGTTTTAAAGCATGTCCAATCAAACGAGAGACGTGAACCTGTGAAATATTTAATTTTTTAGAAATTTCCCACTGCTGTAAATGTTGAAAATAAGTCATGTGTAATATTTTTTGTTCGCGCTGAGTTAAAAAAGAAATCGCTCGTTTCAAATGTTCGGAATTGACGATTTGATCGACGCCTTCGTCGGCCACCAGTGTATTGAGCAAATTATTATCACCTTCGCCCTTGTCAGAGTGAGAAAGACTGCTGTCCAGCGATACAGTGGTGTAATTTTGAAACGTATCCATCGCTTCGGTAATGGCATCGATATCTATGCCTAGAGCTTTAGAAATTTCTTTAGGGGAAGGCGCCATGCCCTTGGCTTGAGTGTGTTTTTGAATGACTTTCTTTATTTGTACTCCGAGTTCCTCTAACCTTCTGGGAATTTTGACGGTATGACTTTCATCTCGAAAATAATGTTTGATTTCACCGATAATGGTGGGCGTCGCAAAAGTAGTGAACTGTGTTCCAAATTTAGAATCAAAACGCTCAATCGCTTTAAGAAGTCCTATGGTCCCGACCTGCACCAAATCATCTAAGGGTTCGCCGCGATATAAAAAACGGCGTGCAATAAAGCGCACTAAATCAATATATTCGGCGACTATTTGTTCCCGGTAAATTTTACGTTTTGTTTTTTTGTACTTATCAAACAAAACAAATTTATCGGCATTGCTTTTTTTGTCTGGCTTTTGACCCATTTTATTTTCTGACAATACAAAATCCCCCTGCCCGCCTCTGGCGAGCTGTTTAAAATAATATCACAGGCCTTTAAAAATCCGATTTCGTTTTGATATTTTGAATACGCGAACTACAATCTTTGCATGGTACTCGATTTAAAAATTCAACTTAAATACCAAGACCAAGTTCCGGTGATTTCACTGGATGGGGAATTGGATGTCTACACTTATCCAAAGTTAAGTGAAACCCTATCGGGAGTGATTGAAGAAGGTTACTCAGATTTGGTGATTAACCTGGAATCAATTAAATATATTGATAGTACGGGCCTTGGCGTTTTAGCCAGTTCGGCTTCAAAACTCTCTAAAAACGGAGGCATGATGCATGTGATCTGCACCAAGCCGAGTGTCAAAAAGATTTTTGATGTGTCCGGACTACTTAAAAAGAATTTTAAAATGTTTGATATTGAAAAAACGGCTTTAGAAAACGCTAAGCTTAAAAAGAAGTAGAAATAAATATGAGCACCCAAACTGCTGCTAAAGTTGAATTAAAAATTCCCGCTCAAAACGAATATGTCGGTGTGGCTCGTTTAGCGATTGCCGGCGTAGCTTCTCGCTTAAAATTTACAGTCGATGAAATCGAAGATATTAAAATTGCTTTTTCGGAAGCCTGCGCGAATGCTGTGCAGTATGCCTATGGCGGAGAGAACCCTGCTAAAACCATTGATATTGCATGTGACCTGAACGGCGGCGTTTTACATATTGAAGTGACAGATCACGGCAAAGGGTTTGATTATGAAAATCCACCCAAACGGGAAGAAAGTGACGAGGCGCATTTGGGACTCGGCATCACTTTTATGAAATCTTTAATGGATGAAGTAAAGTTTGAAAAAGTTTCGGGCGGCGGAACGAAAGTGACGCTGGTTAAGAAAACTAAAAACTAAGCCATTACGGTCGTATCAATTGCGGCTGTTTCTGGATCTAATTTTTCCCCAGCCAAAATACGTTTAGCCAGTTCCATCAGCTTAGTTCTTTTATTAAGTGATTTTTTCTCAACGACTAGTTCTCGAATGGTATTTAAAATCACGCCCACCTCTTCGCCTCTGGGGCCTAGTTCCATCACATCAATGCCGTTAATTTTTAAATCGGTAATTTCAAATTCGGCTTTTTGTAAATTTAAATTGTATTTAAGCAATCGGTCGACCCAGCGCCGTTCTTCGCGGGTTAAAACACAGGCTTCAAATTTAGGATCTTGAGAAACGAGTGCTGCCAAACGCACGCGACGATCGTAGTGATCGATGGGTCTAAAATTTTCAATAAATGATAATCCGTAAGAAGGATAATTAGCTTCCAAAATTTTTATGACTTCATCGTGAATTCGTTCAATCGCTGCCAAATCGTCCCAGTGTGTCATAAATTCATTGACGGCGAGTCCTAATTTTTTTTCAACAGCAAAGCCGAGTTGAGCCAAAAATCGAACCGCGCGCCAAACTCGCAGTCCATCTTCAGTAAAACGGGCATGGGCATCGCCTACCGTACGCAGTACACGATTTTTTAAATCTTCTAACCCGCCATGGTTATCAATTAACTCATTATTGAGA
>CAYMKA010000179.1:0-3471 GCA_964390935.1 uncultured bacterium | reverse complement strand
GGAAACTAAATCTTTCTTCAATCCTGCAATGAGTCCAATGATTTCTGGCAGTTTATTAGCCGGAATATCTTTTCTGTCTACTGCTTTAGCAGATGCTTGTTTATACTCTTCATAGGCTTTATCAACTAATTTTTTAAGTGAATCGGCAAAATCTTTTGATTTTTCAACTGATTTTAAAAATTCTTCCATGGTCATCTTGGCCGCTTTTAGAAGATCGACAATGATTTGGTAAGACTGGTGTTCTTTGATGTTAGCTAAAGTTGCTTTAGAAACATTATCAGATATCAAATTTTTTGAAGTATCAGATTCTAGTGCAGCGCTCTCTTCATTCGCCGGACGATTTAATTTCAAAAAGTTAGATTCATTTTTAAAAATTTGGATTTGTTTATCTATATCCGTATTAACTGATTTATATAAATCATCAGAAATCAAACCTTCTGACTTTAAATTTTCTAATGCTCTTTTAACCCTTTCTGCTTCTCTTAAATCTTTAATATGAATTCTGCCTTCCTTAGACTTTAAAAAACTAATCATTTTTTCTGCTTCATCTTGTCGCATTCCCTTTTTTACTAATAATTCCACCGCATCAGAACTATCTGAGTTTTTAATCCCTTTACGTATGGTTATCCGTTCTGCTTTATTTAAAGAGCTGTAAATTTTGTCAAAATCAGCAACCAAAGTGCCCTCTACAAGGTTGTCTGATTTTTGAGCTACACTCATTTTTACAGCTGCAATTTTTTTTCCAGTAATCGCCTCATATTGCTGCAAATTATTTTCTGAAATTTTAACTTTCCCGTCTTGAATCATTTGAGAAATTTCAGTCTCATTCTTTTTAAAAAAAGCTTTCACTTTGTTATCGGAAATTTTTGAAAACAGAAATACTAATGAGCTATCCTTTTTATTAGGAATAGAAAAATCTTTAATATGCTGAGCAACCAGATCTGCCTTACCCTTAAGAAAGTCTTGTGTGACCGGTGCCGCAGCCAAGCTAAAACTGAAGTTACTCTCGCTCATATTCTAAATATGCCCCCCAAAACAATGTTTATACCTATAAATCGGGTATAAAATGCCTGAAAATGTACTGAAACTTACTGTTCTATCTGAAAATCTACCTATAAATTGCTTGATTCTTGTCCATAAAGGCATAAAATAACGAAACTTTCTGACCTTCTGGACGATATATCCTAGGTGTTCGGAAAAAGGAGGTTTTTATGGCAAATGTAAGTTATACCCCCGCTACGAGTAGCCAATTACAACCTGCTATTGAGTTTTTAAGAAAAAACACCAGCTATTACAAAGTCATTGAAGATACCTATAAATTTGATGATAAAGTTGATGGTAAAGACGGTAAAAGTGAACTTGAAGAATTTTTGTATGCTTCTATGGCATCTTCAGGAAAAAGCAAACAGGCATCTTTAGATGGGTATTATTTTTTACAAAGGTGTTTGTTAGTAAATAACGATCCTTCAAACTATTATCAGGCTAAGTCGACTTTAGGCGATGCAATTAAAGTTGCTCATGGGATAACAGAGACTGAATTAGAGGAAGTCAGAATCAAAGCATATTATGATCATTTACTTGAAAATAATAAATATGCTCAAATAATTAAAAAAGAAGGTAGAGAAGATCTGGTGGAATGTATTGCAAAGGCTTATGTTACAAATGCTAAAAATGATAAGAACATTGTATTAAATAAAACAAAGGAAATAGTTTCACAGGTTCCTATACCTACTCAAACATTGAGAGATTTTATTCGTCTTACAGCATTACTTGTTGATCTTGAGCTAACAACTGCAATTGAAAAAGTTGTTAAAAAAGCTATAAATAATGATCCTAGCTATAAAGAAGTTACCATCGCTTCAGCAAATTAATTTTTCCATAACTTAAAATTTAAAAGCCCCGCGTTTCGGCGGGGCTTTTTTGTTTGTACAAAATTCCCCCTCCCCGAGCAAAGCTCGGGCACTCCCCCAGCCCTTGAGGCGGGGGAGAAACTAGAAAAATCCCAACGATTAAATCTTTTGAAGATATAAAATAAATATTCAGATGTAACAGCTTTATTTCTCCCCCTCAGGGGGAGCTGGTCGCGAAGCGACGAGGGGGATTTCTTTACAATTTCAAATGCATCGACTCTTCCAAGAACGGATCGTTCTTAGCAATTAAATTTACTCTCGATAAATACAATAAAACCCAAAGTGTAAAAAAGCTCAGAGCACCGAGCAGTATTAAAATTGCTGAAATTGGAAATTGAGGTCCATGCTCTAAACCTAAGACTGACGGAAAAATGTTATAGAACAAATCGGTAAATTGTGCGCACAGCACCAAAATTGAAATGGGCACTAACCATTTGGTAGAACGTTTAACCGGACGAGGTAAAAGTAAAACAAAAGGGAAAAACCAGCGGATTAAAATTAAAAATCCTAATACCCATTGCCAACCATTTGCCAGACGAGGAATAAAAAACGCAGTTTCTTCAGGAATGTTTGCATACCAAATAAGCATAAATTGTGAGAACCAGATGTACATCCAGAAAATAGTGAAACCAATTAGAAGTTGAGCGATATTATGAAAATGATTTTCATTGACTTCAGGCAAGTAACCTAATTTCTTAACTAATACTAAAAGTAAAATCAGTGTCGCAAGCCCCGAACCCATCATGCCGGCAAACATATAAACACCGTACATGGTCGAAAACCAGTGGGGTTGAACGGCCATAATATAATCGAAGCTGGCAAAAGAATAAGACAGAGCAAATAAAATTAAAAACAGCGCCGCTTTAGGAATTAATTGAAGAGTTCGCTCTGCTTTGCCGTCTAAATCTTGTTGTAAAGAATTTTTAATAAAAAATCTAGAAAAGCCAATCCAAATTGCAAAAAAAGCAACAGTCCGAACAATAAAAAACGGTAAATTTAAATAAGGGGATTTATGAACAAGAATGGCATCATGCACTGCATGAGCATCGCTCCAATGATATAAAGAAGGAACGCCAAAAAATAAAATTCCTAAAGACAAAATAAAAGCCACAGGCAAAAACGAAGACATACCTTCTAAAACTCTTTTGAAAACGACCTGCCAACCTGATTTAATAATAGAGAAAATAGCAATAAAAACGGTGGCCATCATGGCCAACGCCAAAACATACCAGAAAGACAATAAATAACTCGCCCAGGCCAATTTTGGATTTTGTTTTAAAGTAATTAAAAAAACCGCTATGCCTATTACAGACATCGCTGACAAACCCAAAGCCAATAAAGGATTAATTTTCAAATTTTGATTCGTGTTAATTGCTTTAGCCATTTTTATTCACTTTCTCAATTCTACTTACTACTCTCTACTGATTTTGTATTGTTGATCTAATGTATTGGATCACTTTCCAGCGGTCTTCTCGCAAAACATTTCCACCATAAGCTCCCATGCGGCCACGGCCATGAGTAATTAAATCGTAAATTTGAGCGTCCGTTAAATTACGCGCTT
>CAYMKA010000178.1:0-3483 GCA_964390935.1 uncultured bacterium | reverse complement strand
AAATATGCCCAATTTATCGAGAGATTTCTTTAATATTTTGCAAGCCAATCAAATTTATCAATTGATGAAAGAAAACCAATCAGAGTCTAATATTTTAAAGACCCATAAATTTGTGGTCGAAAAAGTTGATGGCCAATATAAGTTTGTCCACATTGCAGCGGAAGGCGGACCTCAGGTCAGCATGAATTTTGGCGATGGCATGGATCAAGCTTTAGCGGTGGTTTTTAATGAACGTAGCCGCGAAGGACTGGGTTTTAAAATTGAAGTTGGACAAGATAAACATGCTGAAAAATCTTTTGTTTTTAAACCCTTCAAATTGGGTGAAAAACTAAGAACCACCTCAGATATTAATTTGCAGCAAATGTTAAATCATCATGCTTATCGTTTTTCGGGAATGAGCGGCTCTGCTTTTTTTATGCACGAACTTTTTTCAGCTATTTATGGAAAACGGGAAGGACGTCAAACCCAACTTTTAAAAATTCCGTCGTTTACTCCTGAGTTTGAAATCGTGATCAGCGGCAAAAAAATTACTTTGATGCAGGGCGAATCTGAAATCACTCAGCCTGAAAAAATTATTAAATTGGTGACTGAGGCAATGAAAGTTTCAGGTGAATTTATTAAAAAGGGAAGTCCTAAAGCAAAATTAAGAATCTTGGGTGATATGAATGCTGCTCACTTTGAGGAATTTAATCAAAAACTTGAGAAAGAATTGAGTAAGTTGTCGAAACCAGAAGATCCTTATCGTGTGGCAGTTTTACATCGTCAAAATACTGTTTTAGCAAAAAATGAAAATGCCAAGTTTGAAGAAGCCGCCGTGAATGCTTTGGTAGAAGCGGTTGATGTAAAAAAATTGAAACAATTTTTAGATGGTGATATTTCAGTTGAATATGCTCTCAAGCCAGTTCTTGTCTCAGTCCAAGATTTAAGTAATATCGCTAAATTTAAAGAAGCCCTGACTCAAAAACTAACTTCAAGAGAGGTTGGACTAACAGAATCTCAAGCTCAAAAGTTTATTGAGACAAATTTAAATTCAGTGTCAGCCAGTGAAATTAGCGATACAGATTTTGAAAATAAAATTAAACGTGCTCGAAATTTGGGCATGATTACGGTTCATACCCGTATTCAACGTGGCATTGATATTGTGGCTTTAGAAAAAGCGATCGGAGGCGATTTGGTTCGCACCGGCAATATGCACGTGGTTTTAGTAGGTCTTAATCCTTATTTGGCTTTAGAAATTCAATCGGAAGGTCGTACTGGTCGTGCCGAATATCCCGGTTCTTCTAAATTAATAGTGTCTGCCGATGAAGTGATTTTGCAAAAAGAAAAACGAAACGAATCTTTATTGAAACTTTTGGGTGATCAAAATGCTGCAGAAATTAAACCTGGCACTGATGTGTATGAAAAAATAATTAAAAATCCTGATTCAAAAAAACTTTCTTTGTTTGATGCTGCCCGCAAAGACATCATGATGGAACAAATCAGACAGATTTTATCGATTAATGATGTGGCCGATTTAGAATATCGTCTTTCTCAAAAATTGTTGGAATGGGACACGGCCTTTCATGACGGCAACCCTTATGTCGAAAAATTAATTGATCATGTGGTTTCGCGCGGTTTTGAACAATTAAAAGATGTAAAAACTTTAAATGCAGAGCATATTAAAAATTTAGAAATTTATTTGAAATATATTTTCAGAGCTCAAGGTGTTAGTTTGTCTGATTTGGAAGGCCTGCCTTTAGAAAAAGCTAAGCACTTAGTTTCTAAAACCGTTCAAGAAAAGTTTTTAAGCCGCTTCAAGATGAATTTTATGTTGGAAGGTCCTTCAGACAGTAATCGTATGAAGCAAATGTGGAGTCAAATTAAAGGCCAGGAAGTTGCTACTTATATTGAAGAAAAAACTTTGATTCGTTCACAGGACAGTAAACTTTATGAACAAGCCGGCAAAACGAAAGAAGAAATTGAAAAAGAGTATGAAAGAAAATTAGATGTGGCAATGAAACGTCTCATGGACAATATTGCTTTCAAAACACTTGATACTGTTTTTAACGATTCAAAAGTCGTTAAGATTTTTAGAGACGGACCGCTTTTAATCAACGTCAAAGCAAGTGATATTCAGCCTCTTAATCCTCAAGGGTCTGAAGGTTCTATCGATGAATTAACCGCTCAGCGCTTTTTTAATAAAAATGAAATGCAAGTAAAAGGCTGGAATCGTGAAAATTTAGTTTCCCGTGTGGATTTTCATCGTTTCTTTGGAGTAATGCTGGGTCAGCAAATGAAACAGCTGATCGTGACCGATAATTTAGTCATTGATGCAGCTGCTCTTAAAGAAATAGAAAAACAAGTTGAACGGTCTGAAATTATTGTTAAATCGGTTGTTGTAGGACTCGATCGAAACGGCAAGTTGAGTGTTCAAATTTTAGATGCCACTCAAGTTAAAATTGATGTGACTACGCCAACTCCCTCTCGCTTTAAAAATTTACAATTTACATTTGGTCAAGAAAAACCAGTTCGTTTTAACTATCCTTCAGAACTCAAAATGGAAGTGGCTGTCCAAAATCAAAAATTAAATCATGAGAATGAGACTGATGGAAAAAGCGGAATACCTGGCGTCAAACAGTGGCAACCGCTTGAAGAAAGTGTCTTTGAGCCTAGTGCCCAAGTGAAAGTTTTTGAAAACGGTAAATTAATTGATTTGAAAGAAGCCCTAAAAACCAGGGTTAATCAAGAATTAAATACTGTTTCTAACAAATCGTTAGGGAGCATGAATAAAAATGTCAGAGACAGACAAGGTTTTGTAGATTTTAGCTCTAGAGAATCTAAAACGGCTGAAACTAAATCAGAAAACATACCAAAAAATAAAGTTAGTTTGAATTTGCCGTCAGCTATTTCGATCAAACTAGGTTTGAAGGGTGAATTTAGTATTGATGAAAAAGTTTTAGAGCTTTATCAAAGTTCTCCTAAAGGAAAAAATAAAGAAGCACTTTATAAAGAAATTTTTAAACAAGTGAGCGAACATGATAGTCGCTATGAAGTTAAATCAACTCGTGCTGAAAGAAAAGCAAAAGCGAGAATCATTCAAGCAACTTTAATTCAGTCTATTAAAAACCAAGAACAGTTGATGAATGCACAATTTGAATCAAGTACAGGACTTGCCAATAATTTAACCACGCAACTCTTAGAACAAAAATTGGCACGCCTAGAAAAAAATGGTTCTGGATTAGATGTCGTTCAAATTGAAAAAGCTTACCGTGAAAGTTCTGCCGCTGCTGTAGGAATTTATCAACAAGTGAATGCGGTCATGGCAGAAGAAGTACGGGCTTATTTATTTGAAAAATCAAAATATGAATTATCTCCTGGGGATTTTCAAAAAGAAATTTGGCCTAAAGTCAGTGAACGTCTAGCGATAAATGCTGACGGAAAATTGGAAATCAAAAAATGGGCAGCTTTTCAATATAACGATGATCCCGCTAAGTATGAAAAACT
>CAYMKA010000177.1:0-3505 GCA_964390935.1 uncultured bacterium | reverse complement strand
AAAAAATGCTGAATTGGCTGAAATAATAGGTTCAGAATCCTTATCAGGTTTATTTGAGGCAGACCTTGATATTGATTTTGAGGAAACTGAGCTTGATTTTGCAGGCATTTTGCCTCCAGACCACCTATTACATAAATGGTTAAAAGACAATCATCAAGTCAAAAAACTGCTGATGAGTCCTATTTTGTGTTGCACCATTGACCATTTAATTCCTGCAACCGAAAGTACACGCGGCGGACGACAAATTGCCCCCATGTTGCGTTTAATGTCTTCGGATTTAGTCTTTGATGAACCTGACGACTTTTCACCCGATGATTATTATGCACTGACACGTTTAGTGTATTGGGCAGGTTTATTGGGTAGTCGTGTTTTATTATCCTCGGCAACCTTAATGCCCTCTGAAATTAATGGTTTATATTTGGCATATAGTTCAGGACGAAAGTTTTATAATAAACATCGTACCCAAGCAAATCAGCCGATTATTGCGGCATGGTTTGATGAAAATGAAAAAAGTATTTGTCATCAAGTGATTCCCTGTGACAACAGCATTAATAACTCACAAGCCAATGCTGTTTTTGAAAAAGCACATCAACAATTTACCAAAAAACGTGTGGCTTATTTACATGAACAGGCCAAAGCCAATCAAAGACGTAGTTTAGAATGGGTCGGCCTACCTAGACAGATTTTACCTACTGAAAAATGGCAAACTATTTTTAGCCAATCTATCTTAGAAACCAGCCTTAAAGCCCATCAACTGAATGCGATTACTGACCCCAAAACGGCGAAACAATATAGTGTCGGTTTAGTAAGGTTTGCCAATATTGACCCAATGGCAGCCATTAGCCAAGAATTGTTAAAACAAAAAATTGCACCAGATACACGTATTCATTTGTGTGTTTATCATTCACGTTTTCCTTTATTAATACGCGCCAATATTGAAAAGTATTTGGACGAAATTTTAAATCGTAATCAAGGACAACAACCACATGACCATCCATTGATACAAGGATGGCTGCAAAAATTTCCCGAACAACAGCAAATTATTTTAATTTTGGCTTCGCCAGTTTGTGAGGTTGGCCGCGACCATGATTATGATTGGATGATTATTGAACCCTCATCCATGCGTTCGATTATTCAGGCTTCGGGGCGAACACGGCGACATCGTATTGAACCTTATAATCAAGCCAATGTTTTTATTATGGAAAGTAATATTCGTCATTATAAGCATCCTCAAAAGGCCTGTTTTTCACGTCCCGGATTTGAAGCCGAAGGATTCAAATTTAAAGAAAATCGTCATTTTTTGAGAGGAAAAGACGAAGCCAAAAATGCTGGCTTATTGGATAACAAACATTTTAAGCAATTAGATTCAATTTCCAGATTGATAGAACCATCACCTGCAAATTATCCAAAATCATTCTATGAAGCGCATGGTTATCCTCGTTTAGTTGATTTAGAACATGACCGAATGAATCATATTTTATTGGGTCGAGGCATTTACTCTGAAATGCGTTTAACGGATGCGTCACCGATTAAATTTTCTGCTTATAGTTTTTGGCATACACCGATTCATTACACAGGTATTTTACAAACATTGAGTTGTTTTCGAGCTTCACAAGGCGAAAGTTTAACCGCATTACGTGCTGAAGATGAAGAACAACCCTTAAAACTGTACCAATATAATCAAAGTACAGGTAATTGGTTGTTAGTTGAGAGTTTAGTCAAAGCCCTTACGTTAGCCGAAAATCCACAAATTCAGTGTTGGCCCAATCAAAAACCAAACGCTGCCTTGTTGAAATATTTAGATACAATTTCGTCAGAACGCAGTTGGTTAGAGAATTGCGCCCGATATTTGAGTGTCAATTTGCCAAAATTAGCAGAACAAAAAAAATGGCTCTACCATGATTTTCTTGGGTTTATTAGGGAATAAACCTTAAATAAGCTACCTGTGCGGTAGATAAGTAAATTCAGCATGAAAGCTTTTCTAAGCTACTTGTACAGTAGGTGTGCAGATTGAAAAAACTCTCAATCTACAAAAACACAAAAAGAGCTCTTGTCAAAAACTAGAACTCATGATTAGATAATAACAGTTATCCAGCTTATATGCAGAATTAACTATTCTAATTTAGGTCGATTGAGGGATTGCCGCCCTCAATCTTAGTTTAGCTACGATCTACCACGATCATCACATTACCCCAAAAGGGTAAGGAGGAAACGATGCTTGGCATACATTTGCCTAGAAGGGTCTAGTCAATTTGCGTCTTGTATCATTTATGGTAGTTAAACTGCTGTAAATGATAACAAATACAAACTTTAAAAAAACCATTTACTTTGTAAAAACTCAGGATAAACCATGACTAATGAAACAGAGGGCATAAAAGACTCTCCTCCCACCACTATTCGCGCCTTGATAGAGCAATACATTCAAGGTCGATTAGATGAAAAATTAGAAAAACTCAAAGACGATGATGTTGCCGAGCGCGAAAAATTACTGGCCAAATATCAGCCTGAAACATGGCTAGAAGATGCCAGTTTACGTGTGCAGCGTTTACGCTTAGCGACACATACGCCCAAACAACATCATCCCAGCTCTAAAGCCTCTGCTATGTTTTATACAGCAGCCAATAAAACTCATGATTTTGTTGGCTCACAAGCTATCGTTCTTGATGCTGATGTAGTTGGTGATGCGGCTGCTTTAGATGTGTTTAAATTATTACGACAAAAATTTAATCATCTTTCATTACTTGAACGCTTATTAAAAGCTGATGTCGATTTTATTGCGGCTTTAGCAACGGATTCAGCACAAGCACAAATTCGCTATCAACGTTTTTTGGCTTTTAGTCAAATTCCGAGCGTGTTAAATGCAGGACGTTTATCTAAACAAGTGTATTTTCCTGTCAAAGCAGATGACTATCATATTTTAGTGCTTTTATATCCCAGTGCTTTGGTACACCGTACCTATCAGCAACTTTCAAATGATCGTTTTGGTGAACAAAGCAAAATTATCCGTGAAGCACGATTTAAAAAACTTCATCACCCCCAAGAAAGCCGAGAATATCCCAATTTATTGGTACAAAACTACGGTGGCTCAAAACCACAAAATATCTCTCAGCTTAATAGTGATCGCCGTGGCTCAATGTGGTTATTGCCCTCTTTACCCCCTGTTTGGCAAGGACAAGTGGTTGAGTTGCCCAAATCAGGTTCAGTATTTACTGCCTATTTAAGTAACCGTAAAGATGTTAAACCGATTTTAAAATCCATCGTTTATATGTATCGTCATGAATATGGTCGGAATAACATTGAATTTAGCACCAAACGAGATGGATTGGTTGAGCAACTTGTTGATTGTGTGATTGATATGAGTTTTGAACTCCAACAAAGTGCAACCTCGGGATGGACGATTGAGCCAAACCGTCAATTTAATCGTGCCGAGAGTTTTTGGCTAGATCGTGCTTATCGTGAACAACTTTTTGATAAAGAAGGTCAGCTAAGCAATGAGGAGCAAGAA
>CAYMKA010000176.1:0-3511 GCA_964390935.1 uncultured bacterium | reverse complement strand
AGTGACTATTAACTTTGTGGTTGAAAATTTCAGACTGGGTAAAAAAAGCAAAGGCGGCAAAGGGCTTGCTCATCACCCCAAAGGCGCTTTTATTGGACTAGTCGTTGATAACCAAGCTCCCCTTAAAGTCACTGACATTAAACAGCCAATCGTTTTAGAAGGATTGGTACCCGGAGTCCATACTTTAAGAGCTTACTTAAGTACCAGTTTTGGTGAATCACTTAAAAATGGTATTTCGATTCGAACTTTTTATGTCCAGTCCAAAACGGGGATTTCTCCTCTTGATCCCAACTATCCGGTTCTAACCGTTACGATGCCAGATATTGAGTATCCTAAGCGCGGAAAGACAGTCATTATCGATTATTTTATAACTGGTGGAACTTTGACCCAATTCTTCTATCGCACCAAACTAACTTTTGATGGCAAAGAAAGCATTTTAAAACAATGGCAACCCTACTACCTAAGTGGTCTTTCTAAGGGCGAACATCAATTTAAGCTTGAATTAATCGATTTAGACGGCAAACAGATTCCTGGTAACTACAATAAGGTAGAGAAGGTTATTACGGTTAAGTAGAGGACCTCCAATAAATTTAGTTAGAAAATTCGTTGTTGCGGGTGAGGGGGTTTACTAAAACTTTGTCTACTTTAGGCGTATCTCCAAATTGTGCTTATAATGATTGTTCTTTGTTTAGCCTTGTGACTTGGGGGGATTATGGCTGCTAAAAAACGCTCTAAAAAAGGCACTGCTGAAACGACTTTGTCGCCTGAAGTTCGCCAGGACATTATCGGTTTATTTCTAATCTTTTTTGCCATTTTTGTTTTAATTGCCAACTTATATCCACATACCACTGGCCTGCTTGGAAAATTTTTATTAAACAATGTGCTTATTCCCATCATGGGCAAGGGCGTTATTTTATTGCCGCTTGTCGCTGCTGTCAGCGGAATGTTTATGTTGTTTCGTAAAAGATATTTAGAAGCGAATCGTCGTATTTTTGGTTTTTCGTTAGGGTTTTTTATTTTTGTCACAGTGAGCGAACTTTTGACCTCAGGTCCCATTAGTCAATTTTCGTTGGAACAAATTAATTTAAGTGGCGGGGGAGTGTTAGGCTACACCATTTCTTATGGACTGCAAAAAACTTTAGGGCCTGCTGGAACATATTTTATTGTTTTGACTTTGGCGTTAGTGGCAGGACTTCTTATTTTTAATTTATCTTTAATTCACATTCGTGATTTTGTCTTTAAAGTTTTTGGAATGCTTATTCGAGAATTACTTTTGCCGCCCAAACGTAGAAAGAAATTAGCCAAGTATGAAAATGAATATTCTATTCCGGCTCAACAAGCTTATCCTCGTAAGTCAGTGGCTACTATGATGCAATCCATGAAAGAAATGTTTTCTGGACCCCAACAACCGCAAGCCCCAGCCCCTATTAAACGAACGCCCTTAAAACGTAATATGACTCAAGCGGTAATCGATGAAATTGAAGAAGAGCAAGAAAATGTTTCTACACCGGTAGCAAGAGCTCTAACTTTTAGAGAAAAAATGCAGGCTGCGGGTTTAGCTGCGCCTGTAAATGCAATTCCGCAAACAAACATTAGTACGGCTCAAACATATGAAAGTAGTCCTTCTTATGCCGATTACGAATTGCCTCCGCTAGATTTATTAGCAACTCCTAAAAAAAATACGGCGTACTTACAAAAATTAGAAGAACAAAGTCAGGAAGATATTCAAATTTTAGAAAATACTTTGGCTAGTTTTAAAATTGAAGCCAAAGTTGTTAATTATTCTCACGGTCCTTCGATTACACGTTATGAATTACAGCCAGCTCCTGGCGTTCGGGTCAGTCGAATTGCAAGTCTTGCTGACGATATTGCTTTGTCGCTGGCGGCTCATGGCGTTCGTATTGAAGCGCCTATTCCTGGCAAGTCAGTGGTTGGGATTGAAGTTCCTAATTCACAAACGCAGCCTGTATTTTTGCGTGAAATGATCGAACGCCCTGAGTTTTTAAATCATCCTTCTAATTTAGCTTTTGCACTTGGTTTTGATATCAGCGGTATTCCTATTTATTGTGATTTAGCGACTATGCCGCATTTACTGATTGCCGGTGCGACTGGTTCTGGAAAGTCGGTTTGTATTAATACTTTAATTACATCGCTTATGTTTAAAAATACCCCCGAACAATTAAAATTTTTAATGATTGATCCTAAGCGTGTAGAGTTAACTCCTTATAATGATATTCATCACTTACTCGCTCCAGTTGTAAACGATGCAACACTTGCGGCCAGTGCATTAAAAACCTGGGCGATTAAAGAGATGGAACGTCGTTACGAAATGTTTTCTAAAGTGGGCGCGCGTCATTTGGCTCGCTATAACGAAATTGCTTCAAATTATATTGGTCAAAATAAAAAATTCTGGTCTGAAACACCGATGGGTAAAAACATGCCTGCCGAAATTGCTGAGAAGTTGCCAATCAAAAAAGAACCTCATATTGTCGTAGTGATTGATGAATTGGCTGACCTAATGATGGTGGCATCAGCAGATGTTGAATCTGCAATTTGTCGTTTGGCTCAAATGGCTCGTGCCGTTGGAATTCATTTAGTTTTAGCCACTCAACGCCCTTCGGTGGATGTCATTACTGGTTTAATTAAGGCGAACGTACCTTCTCGTGTGGCTTTCGCGGTGTCTTCGCAAATTGATTCTAGAACCATTATTGATATGGCCGGCGCCGAAAAGCTCTTGGGTAGAGGCGATATGCTTTATTCTCCTATAGGGGCCCGCAAACCCATTCGCTTACAAGGGGTTTATGTTCAAGATAAAGAAATTAGTACCGTGATTAAACATGTGAAGTCTCAGGGTAAGGCAGAATATGTCGTTGATCTTGAAAAAATTAAACAAGAATCTCAGGTGGCTGAACTGGCTGAGGTTAACGGCGATGGGAAAGACGAACTTTTCGAACAGGCCAAAGAGATTGTGACGACCACTGGAAAAACATCTATTTCATACTTACAACGTCGTTTAAGAGTGGGTTATAACCGTGCAGCACGTCTTCAAGAAGAGTTGATCGAAGCAGGAGTGATCAACCCAAATCAAACCGTTTCGCTATAATCCAATTATGAAAAAACCTGTCATTAAAATTGGACTTTTGGGTTTGGGCACAGTAGGAACCGGTGTTTACCAAATCCTTTCTAAAAATAAAAATTTAATTACCTCTCGTATTCATGTTCAAGTTGAGATAAAAAAAATCTTGGTCAGAAACATTAATAAAAAACGAGCGATTAAAAAGAATTTATTAACTAAACGATTCAATGAAATTTTACACGACCCCGAAATTTTTATTGTGGTGGAAGTCATGGGCGGTGTAGAGCCTGCTCGTAAGTACATTAAAGAAGCTATCAAAATGGGTAAACATGTGGTGACTGCTAATAAAGAATTGATTGCTAAGCATGGTCCCGAGCTTTTTGAACTGGCTAAAAATCATCACGTAAATTTATTTTTTGAAGCTTCAGTGGCAGG
>CAYMKA010000175.1:0-3522 GCA_964390935.1 uncultured bacterium | reverse complement strand
CCCTTAATTATTTCAGGCTCTGGCTCAGAAAATACTAAACTTTATTTTCAACTGTTGTCGGTCGCTAAGGTTTTAGAAAACGAAAAGCATTTTAAAAAAGAAGAAAAAACAAAACATATTCATCTGACAGAAGAAGGCATCGATACAATTGAAAAAAAATTAAATATTGACCACCTTTATTCAGTGGGCAACATGGATAAGGCCCACGTCATTGTGCAGCTCTTAAGAGCACTGCATTTGTTTCAAATAGATGTTGATTATGTCGTTCAAGAAGGCCAAGTAGTCATTGTGGATGAATTTACGGGACGCTTAATGGAAGGCCGCCGCTATGGAGACGGATTGCATCAAGCTCTCGAAGCCAAAGAAAATGTGAAGATTCAACAAGAGTCCCAGACACTGGCGACAGTGACTTTTCAAAACTTTTTTAGGTTGTATGAAAAAATTTCGGGGATGACTGGAACGGCCAAGACTGAAGAAGGCGAATTTTTAAAAATTTATAACTTAGAAGTGATTCAAGTGCCGACTCATCAAAATATGATTCGTAAAGATCAGCCGGATATTATTTATAAAACTCAAAGAGAAAAATTTAAAGCTGTGACCAATGAAATTATAAAAGCTCATCAGACAGGCCAACCGGTCTTGGTCGGAACGGTGGCGATCGAAACTTCTGAGATGCTCAGTCAGCTTTTAAAAGCCCGACAAATCCCCCATCATGTTTTAAATGCTAAAAATCATGCCCGAGAAGCTGAAATTATTGCCGGTGCCGGACAAAAAAGCGCTGTGACCATTGCCACGAACATGGCAGGCCGTGGAACGGATATTGTTTTAGGAGAAGGCGTTAAAGATTTAGGTGGCCTCTATATTATTGGAACGAATCGCCATGAATCGCGCCGCATTGATAATCAATTGCGGGGTCGTGCAGGACGACAAGGAGATCCGGGTCTTAGTCGATTTTTTATTTCACTTGATGATGACCTAATGCGACTGTTTGGTGGCGGAAAAATTGCAGCGATGATGGATCGCTTTCAAATTCCGGAGGACACCCCTATCGAGCACGGGCTTATCAGCGGTCAAATTGAACGTGCTCAAAAAAAAGTAGAACAATATTATTTTGGAGTTCGTAAACAGGTTTTAGAATTTGACGATGTGATGGAACGACAACGTCGGACCCTCTATCGATTGCGTCAACGTGTTTTGCATCAATCGTTTCAGCCTGATGACTTAAAAGATTTTGTGGCTAAAGTTTCAGAAGCTTTGCTTTCCCCGATGATTGATGATCTGCGAATCGTGATGGAATTAAAAGAGCCGGTGGCGACTGCGATTAAAGAAACAGTTCCTGTGCAAATAGAGGATTCTTTTTTTACAGCCAAAACTCCAGACGAATTAAAAAATAAATTAAATATTTTAGTCACAGAGGCCATTGAAAAACGCAGAGTAGCTCTTGGTTCAGAAGTGTTTTTAGAAATTTTAAGAGTGATTTTTTTAAGAACGATGGATACCAAATGGATCGAACACTTGCGTAACATGGATACCATGCGCGAAGGCATTGGTCTGAGAGCTTACGGTCAACAAGATCCTCTTATGGCTTATAAGATGGAAGGTTTCAAAATGTTTGAAGGACTAATGCGCGATACTTATACCGAAAGTATTAATTTAGTTTTTAGAGCGGAAATGGTCACCGAACCTGTCGCTCAGTCAGAATACCCCGTAAATCGTTTACAGTTTAATGATCCGTCTCAAGCATTAGAAAGCAGTAGCCTTGTGAATGCGGCCAGACACTATGGTAATCCTGATTCTGGCAGGGATCGTAGCGATAACCCTAGGGTTGCCGCTACAAAGCAACAACCCATTCATGCACAGCCGACCGTAGGTCGTAATGACCCGTGTCCTTGCGGTTCGGGAAAAAAATATAAAAAGTGTCACGGCGTTCTTGAAGGGGCGGCATCGTGATATATTTCGTGTATGGATCTCGCCGAATTAAAAACCGGATATAAGAAAGTAAAGGACTCATTGGCATCTGTCAGTGAGCATCTTTGACCCCGACTTAAGAAAACAAAAAATTTCCCAACTAGAAGAAAAAACAAAGGCTGACGATTTTTGGTCTAATCAGCGTGCCGCACAGAAAATTATTGATGAAATCAATGCACTTAAAAATCCATTAACTCAGTTTTCCAACTTAAAGCAAAAATTGAGCGACTTAGAAACCGGCATAGAACTTTTATCTGAGAAAACCGATACTGATTTGTTAAATGAATTAATTTCCAGTTTGCCAGTCTTAAATAAAGAAATTGAACAGTTGCAGCTCGAACTTCTTTTATCAGGAACTTATGACAATCATCCTGCCGTTTTATCTATTAATGCAGGCGCAGGAGGCACTGATGCACAGGATTGGGCCGGAATGCTCTTGCGCATGTATCAGCGTTTTTGCGAGCAAAATCAATTTTCGGTAGAGATCGTTGATTTTTCGGCTGGAGAAGAAGCCGGCATTAAAGGCGTCACGATGATTATCAAGGGTCCTTTTGCTTACGGATATTTGAAAAACGAAAATGGGGTGCATCGCCTGGTGCGCCTGTCTCCTTTTAATGCCGATCACAAACGACAAACTTCTTTTGCGGCGGTCGATGTTTATCCGCATATCGATGAAGAAATTGAAGTGGATATTAATCCGGCTGATTTGCGTATTGATACTTATCGCGCCAGTGGAGCAGGGGGGCAGCACGTTAATAAAACCGATTCAGCCGTTCGGATTACGCATCTTCCCACCAAGCTGGTGGTGGCCTGTCAGAGTCAGCGTTCACAGGCCCAAAATAAAGCGACGGCCATGGCTCTTTTAAAGGCCAAACTAATGAGACTAATGGAAGAACAAAAAGCCAGCGAAATTTCGGCTCTTCGTTCAGAACAAAAAGATATTGCCTGGGGCAATCAAATTCGCTCTTATGTCTTTCATCCCTATCAATTAGTTAAAGATCACCGCACCGATTATGAAACTTCTCAGGTTCAAAAAGTCATGGATGGTGACCTGCAGGATTTTATGTCGGCAATGCTTAAGAGCTCTAAAAAACAAGAATTTTTTTCAAGCTAAGGCTACAATCTGCACTCATGAAGTTATTTGATTTCAAAACCTTTTTTCAAAATTTAGACAGTAAGTATCAACTGATTTACGGTATTTTGATTGTAGGGTTAATTGTTTCTTTTGCGATTGGGTTAGGCCGTTTGTATGTGGAATATCGCAATAAAGATCTTGAAATATTGATGCGTTATGATGATTTACTCTCGCTTGAAATGGCGACGGGCACTCCGTTGGCAGAAATTTTCCCAACACTTGCGGAAGGCGGCATTACCACCATTTCTTTAGAAGAAGACACTGTCAATAATTTGGTTTCGCAAGGCCGTGCGACTTGGGTGACCGGAAAAGAAATTATCGACTCTTCTCGTATGGCACAACTACACAATTACATTTTAGATAAAGTGAGTTCAGGGAAGGTTTTAAATGCCAGTACTAGTTTTATTTTGTTTGATGAT
>CAYMKA010000174.1:0-3586 GCA_964390935.1 uncultured bacterium | reverse complement strand
AGAAGTGATGGGCATTGTTTCTAAAGTGATGACCAAAACGAGTTTTTATGTTTAACAAACTTTTTCCAAAATCGCTAAAACTCAAATTATTATTAAATACTTATTTACCTTTTTTGGGTGCAGGCATTCAAATTGTGCATGTCAGTGATGATTTTTTAGAAATTGACGTCAAAATGCCCCTACATAAAGGTAATCGCAATTATGTTGGCACTCATTTTGGTGGTAGCTTATATGCGATGACTGACCCTTTTTTGATGTTAATGCTCATGGAAAATTTGGGCAAAGACTACATCATTTGGGACAAGGCCGCGCATATTGATTTTATTAGTCCTGGTCGTGGCACTGTTTATGCTCAATTTAGACTTAGCCCCAAAGAAATTGGCCAAGTTAAATTAGCCGCTGAAAGTGGCAAAGCCATTTGCCCCGAATATACGGTTGAAGTTTTAGGTGAAGATGGCAAAGTAGTCGCTAAAGTCATTAAGACGTTATATGTCAAAAAAAAATCACGCCAAACACATAAAAGTTAGTTTTTCCCCTCTCCTACGAGGAGAGGGAAGATTGCTTTAAGATTAAGCCTGCACAATCTCATAATCGTGGGTAATGACCACACCACCTGCACTTAACATCGCAGAGGCAGAGCAGTATTTTTCGGCAGATAACTCAACTGCTTTTTTGACTTGGCTTTCTTTTAAGTCGTTACCCGTCACAATAAAGTGCAAATGAATTTTGGTAAACACTGCAGGCACAGCATCCGCACGCTCGGCACTTAACTCGGTACGCACATCCGTTACTTGTTGGCGCGCCTTTTTAAGAATAGTGACCACATCAAAAGAAGCGCAGCCCCCCAAGCCCATTAACAATAACTCCATGGGACGTGCACCTATATTACGACCACCATATTCTGGCGCACCATCTAACACAACCGAATGGCCGCTGCCTGACTCAGCTACAAACGAAACATCTTTAACCCATTGAATTGCCGCTTTCATCAAATATAAACCTTTTAGTTAAAAATCATTAACACTAAAAACTGACAACTAATGTTAATTAGTTGGTAAATTTGTTACAAATACTCTGTTATTGTCGCCAATAATCATTATTATATAACGAGAAAAATTAACAAAGCCATTTTGTGCATGATACTTAAAATAACACATGGCTTTTAAGTAAACATTATAGAACTTACGCGCATTAGTGCTGCGTAGATTCCAAATCGATAAAAACTGAACAGATTAGGAATACCATTATGGCCATTATTTCTGCGGCAGAACGTCTTCCCTATTTACAGCCATTTTTAGAACAATGCCATCTGCGTCAATATCCTGCGCGAGCTGCAATTGTTCATGCGGGAGATGCCTCAGACTCTTTATTCTTTATTGTTAAAGGCTCTGTATCGGTAGTCATTGAAGACAGCGAAGGCCGTGAAATGGTGGTCGCCTACCTCAACTCAGGTGACTTTTTTGGCGAAATGGGTTTATTTGAAGAAAAACCAAGCCGCTCGGCATGGATTAGAGCAAAAGTCCCGTGTGAAATTGCGGAAATCAGCTATCGCAAATTTAAAGATATTGCACGCCAAGATCCTGGCCTCATGTTTGCATTATCTGCTCAGTTAGCGGGTCGCTTACGCGCCACCACTCGCAAAGTCAGCGATTTAGCTTTTTTAGATGTGACAGGTCGTGTCGCGCGTTGTTTATTAGATTTATCCAAACAACCTGATGCCATGACTCATCCTGATGGCATGCAAATTCGTGTTACTCGTCAAGAAATTGGGCGTATTGTGGGATGCTCACGTGAGATGGTTGGCAGAGTTCTCAAATCACTCGAAGACCAAGGCTTGATTAGCGTCAAAGGCAAAACAATGGTGATTTTTGGGACGCGATAATCACTCTGACTCCAACCCTCTCTCACAGGAGAGGGGTAATTATTTTCCAAAAAATAATGCTTTTAATGCCTCACCTGGTTCTGGTGCACGCATAAATGCTTCTCCCACCAAAAAGGCATTGATGCCATTGGCTTGCATTAAAGTCACATCAGAAGGCTGCAAAATACCACTTTCGGTGACAATCATTTTGTCTTTTGGCACATTACGCATTAACGCTAAGGTGGTGTTTAAACTTACCTGAAAAGTTTTAAGGTTACGGTTATTTATACCAATCATAGGCACTGGCAATCTGAGCGCGCGCTCTAGCTCGAGTTGGCTATGCACCTCAATCAACACATCCAAACCAAATTCTACAGCAACATCGTATAACTCTTTAAGTTGGCTATCTGTTAAAGCACTAACTATTAGTAATACAGCATCTGCACCAATCGCCCTTGCTTCAACAATTTGATAAGGATCAACCACAAAGTCTTTACGCAACACAGGCAGTTCACAGGCAAACCGTGCCGCCTGCAAATAACTATCTGCGCCCTGAAAAAAATCAACATCGGTTAACACCGACAAACAAGCAGCACCTGCCAACTCATAACTACGAGCAATTTGTGCTGGATTAAAATCCGCACGCAATACCCCTTTAGATGGCGAGGCTTTTTTTATTTCGGCAATTACTGCAGGCTGTTTTTTGTCAACACGGCGTTTAAGAGCTTGATAAAAGCCGCGCGTAGGCATAGCAGTACGTGCGCGTGCTTCTTGTGCCGACAAAGGCAATTGACGCTGACGCATTTCTACTTCTTCAGCTTTACGCTGCAAAATGGTCGCTAAAATTTGTGAACTCATAATCGTTAATCTAAATAAATATTTGGCTGTGCTATACCAAAAATGTGCGGCTAAAATCACGTAATGCAACTAATTTTTCAAAAGCTAAACCACTATAAATTGCATCTTCGGCCATCGTGACACCTTGTTTAATATTGCTTGCTAAACCTGATACATACAAGGCTGCCCCTGCATTTAACGCAATCATGTCAGCCGCTTTTTGTGCTTCTGCTAATTGACGCTGATTAAGTGTATCTTGTAAACGCACTAAAGAGTCAGCCACATTATCTACACTTAAACCTGTTAAAGATTGCGTTTTCAAGCCAACATCTTCGGGAGTTAACACATACTCTGTCACTTGTCCGTTTTTTAGCTCTGCAACATAACTCGGTGTTGCCAAACTTAACTCATCTAAACCATCTTGGGCATGAACAACTAACACATGTTCACTACCCAAACGCCCCAACACTTCCGCCAAAGGACGACACCAAGCTTTGTCATAAACCCCTAAAACTTGACGTTTTACCCCTGCTGGATTAGTAAGTGGCCCTAAAACATTAAATAAGGTGCGTAACCCTAATTCTTTGCGTGGAGCAATCACATGGCGCATGGCAGTATGGTGATTGACTGCAAACATAAAGCCCACACCAATACTATCAATACAGCGTGCCGTTTGTTCGGGGGTTAATTGTAAGTTAATCCCTGCTGCTTCTAAAACATCAGCACTACCACTTTTAGAAGACACAGCACGATTGCCATGTTTAGCCACTTTTGCACCTGCGGCAGCAATGACAAAAGTAGATGCGGTAGAGACGTTAAACAGATTTGCACCGTCACCACCTGTACCCACAATATCTACGGTATTGGCTAATGATTCCAGTTGAACAG
>CAYMKA010000173.1:0-3598 GCA_964390935.1 uncultured bacterium | reverse complement strand
TGTTGTAAATGCTGGCTATAAGTGGGGGCACCATAACGAATACGGTTTAAAAAGGCATAATAATTCTTATCGTGAGGCTTATATCTGCGTACTTGCCAATCACGGTAATAACGCACGCTTTCTTTCCAGTTACTAAAACTTAAATAACGCTGCGCTCTAAAGCCAAATAAATTATTGCGCTCCATTAAAAATTTAGCCTTAAAGTGCCCAGTTTCTAACAAGGCTTGACTCATGACAATTTTCGGCTGCCGTATGCCTAAATTGCAAATTTCTGAAAAAACTTGCCATACCATATGATGAGAAGGATATTTTTTAAACAAGGCTTGTGTAGCCTCTGTGGGTTTGTTTGTGAGTGGTGCTTTAATATAACGATAACTGTCTTTGGGCTCTATTTTAAACTCTAGTAAATCTAGAGAATAATCTAAGTTAATGGTTATATTGTCTTTAGGTTTTGTGGGATTTTGTGCGATAGCGATGTGAGAAAACGATGACAACAAACAAGCAGCCGATACAGCCCATAATATACCTTTCATAAACAAACCTCAATAAAAGCATTACACTGAGTGTAGAGTACGTTTTTCCTCTAACCAAACATAACCTTTTGTTTCACATACAAAAAAATATTTTTATTATTTTTCACCTGCCAATCTTACAAGAGGCAGGCTAAAAATGATGCTTTTTTCGTCAGACAATTGTAAGATTAGTTGTCGTTATTCGGCCATTTTGGTCAAGTTTTCTGCTTTTGATGGGCTGTTTTCATCTAACATTTTCCATAGTTTTTGCAAAAACAAGTTCGCACTATATTTGTAGCCCTCTGCTGTGAGATGAATTAAATCTCGTTGAGCTAATACTGGTTTTCGATAAAGCCAACGATATACGCCACCTTTCCCGCCCATCGCGGCCTGCCAACTCCATGCCTGACAGCCAAATTCTTCGGCAATATTGGCTTGTGTCGAGCTAATAGTTTCGTGAATTCGGGCATAAGGCAACATATCAATTTTGGGTGGCGGCACAATTTTACATACTTGTTTCTTTTTACTATTTTTTTTCCCTTTCTTTTTGCCTTCCTCTTGGATAAACGTACAAACCTTTTTACTCATTAGGCGAGAGCGCGGCACAAAAACTCCTCTGTCTGTTGGTCCAATAAGCACACAGTCGGCATTAGGATATTTTTTACGTAATACACTTAAAGATTTTCTTAAGTCCGCTGTATATATCTCTTGATTGAAATTTAAATTATTACCTTCGTTTGTGCCAAATTCGGCAATAATTAAGTCATACAAAGGCCATGGATCTTCATTATCTTCACGAGAACCTTCCATAAATTGTAGACCTTTTGCTGTTGCACCAGGAATACCAAACGTATCAAATATATATGAGGGGTTACTGTTGTAATAGGGAATAAAACCTTCAATACCAATATTTCCTTCTATCACTTCTAATTGCAAAGTAGCAATCGGCGACTCAGAGGCAATATTTAAAATGCGCTCTTGAGCAGTATTAATTTCTACCAATTGTGCTGCTTTGCCATTTATCGACAGGCGAACAAGGGCATGAGCATTTTCAGGGGAATTAATACCATATGCTAGACGAATATAGATGGTTTTAAACGTATTGGCTAACTGGGGACTTCTAAAATCTATCCACAAATAAGCATTTGGTGACTGACTGCGTAACCGTGTGAGCGCACGTGACCACGTTGCTTTTGGGTTTCGACTCATATAAGCATGCTCCATTTTCCAACCATTGCCTTTGCACACTTTACGCAAAGGCAAACGCACACCGGAGCTTCCAACAAACGGCGAAATAAACCCAGGTAATACGCCTTGTGTATCTAAGCCCATAGCCCTTATTAACGCTTCCGAGAAAAAATTGGCTGCTGCATGACTATCTCCCCAAATACCTATACGTTTCCATTTATAAAAGGATGCCGTAGTTTGTAATTTATCTAATTCTAAGGGCACACTAATGTTATTTTCAGAAAAAAACGCCTCCACTTCTTCTAATTTAGGCAACTCGTTTACTGGTTCTATTTTTGGTGGCTGTGGCTTATTCAACTCGGCACTATTGGGGCATTTTAACATTTCAGGTGGATTACTGTGAGGGAAATACACCTCCAAAGCTAAACTATTAAGGCTGATAAAACATAAGCATAACGCCATATACAAAGACATTTTTTTCATAGAAACCTCTATTTCTAAGGAATATTATCTACAGACGTTTTGGACTCATCAGAGAGTGGTATAATGACTGATTTTTCAGCTTTTGTATCAATAGATGGTGTGGCTTCAGGTACAGGTATTTGTAGTTCATTTGGCATGGTAGGCTGCGTTTCTTCGATTTTTATGGGCAAGTTATCGTGCTTAGGTAACACTTGCTCTTGTTTATCATCTATGCTAGCGATAGGAGGGATCGCATGAGGCGTTGTATTTGGAGATGAAGAAATAATCGTTTGCTGTGCAATCTTACTATTGCTATCCGTCGTTTTTTGTTTGTCTTCGTTTGTTTGAGTATGTTTCTGCGTGTTCTTATCTATGGTTTTTGCCATGTGTTTTAGTTCAGCATGACTTAAAAAAGCCCCACTAATACCCAAATTTTTGCGTATCAAATCTACATACGCATAAATGCCTTTGGTACTTAAATGAATGCCATCAGCGACAAAATAGTCACGATGCGTGGCAGAATTCGCGGCCCAATCAATAACTTTCACATTCTTAAACGATTCGGTTTTAAAGGTATTTAATAAATCGTTGTTATCTCCCATCCAACGCCGATTTGCCTGTATGTTAATTAACACAATTTCTTCTCTGTCTGATAAATCAGTTATCAATTGTTTAAATTGTGAGACTGGCAAATAACCATTGGTTCCCATATGAATTAATAATCGTGCAGGCAGCTTTCCGTCTGCTTTTAATTGGCGAATCAGTTTAATGGCATCACGTCCTTGTCGCCCGACTGCTGCATCTACACTGATACCTGCTACTCCACGTTTTAAATAATCTGCGGCCCCTAACATTACCGAATCACCAATCGCCAACATATGAGTTAGTTCAATCGGACCAGTTACCATATGCGGTGGCGTTATCACCTCAATTTTAGCTGGCGATGCTAATGCGTTTGGTGTTGTCATAATAACTGGCTCATGGCTTATTATTTCCGTAGTGGTCGTAAACATGGGAACTGGCTGCTGATACAAAACAACGACAGCCATAATACTTGCCGCTGAAATACCTAACCATTGCCATTGTTTAGGGCGTTGCAATGTATGGATATGATCAAAGCGTAGAGGCGTTTCTATGTAACGATAAGAGAGTTCAGCTGCGAATAACGTGACAATAAGGCGTAATCCCTGCGTAAGCCATTCGTTAATGATAAAATCTTGTGGGCGAATTAATACAAATATTGGCCAATGCCACAAATATAAGCCATAAGAACGTTCTCCCAAATAACGCATAATGGGAATGCTTAACGCTTTTTCTAAGTACCCTCCTCGATACGTTGCACCTATAATGACAAACACTGTGGCAAATGCCACACCTAAAAATCCACCTCGATATAACCATGCTTGTGTTTCATTTGCCCAAGTAAACAACGCACA
>CAYMKA010000172.1:0-3618 GCA_964390935.1 uncultured bacterium | reverse complement strand
ACGGCCGGGTTTTAAGACTTTAGGGAAGACTTTTTGTTCTAAAAGGGTACTTAAAGACATGAGTAGCAATTGTAACTCACTTCGACTCCGCTGGAAGCTCCGCACAGTGAGCCGTATGTATGGTGAATATTAAAAGTGGGTATATTTCCCTTGAGGTGTTTTATGGAAATAGGAAGTCCTAATCCTGTTGCTGGAGCAATGGCCGGAGCTGCCAAAGCAAAAGAAGTCGAAGAAAAAGAGACAAAAGTAGCAGCAAAACCTGTTACTGGGACTACGGCCAATTTGCCCGTCATGCCAAACCCTGCAGAGGTAAAAACTGAAGAAACACCCCAAGAAAGCAATCTCATGCAAGCTTTCTCACAACTATTGCATGAAATCGACAAAGAATTAAAAGATAAAATTGCGCTCAATATTAAAAAAGCCACCAAAGAAGAAATTTCTCCTAAAGCGAGGGAACATTTAAAAATGGCTTTCGATCATCTTAAAACCGTTCACAAACAAGTCCGAGAAATGGAAGCTCAAATCGGCTAAGTTTATAGGCCCCCCAGCCCCCTGAAGGGGGTGAAAAGTTTCTAAAACAAAGTTCTCCCTTCAGGGAGTTAGAGGGCCTGATTCCAGATTTTGTGAGTTACAATTAGCGAATGACTTTTCGCTATTGGCTGACTTTTTCTAAAACAGGTCCCCTTAAATTTATCGGTCATCTTGATTTACAAAATATGCTTGAAATTGCCTTCAGGCGTTCAGAACTTTCTTTTGCCTACAGTGAAGGTTTTAAGCCCCACATGAAGTACTCCATTGCGTTGCCATTGCCTTTGGGGGTCGAATCCGAGGCTGAATATTTAGAAATCTTTTTAGATAAGGTCACGGCACCTTCTGAAATTAAATCGCGCTTAAATGCCAAACTTCCTCAAGACATTCGTATTATTGATGCCAAAGAAGTTCCTTTAGTACTAGGAAAGCTGATGTCCCTCGTAAACGGTTTAAGCTATGAATTTTTATTTGAGCCTAAGCATGCCTCTATAGTTAAAAAAACGTTGGTCGAATTACAAGCAAAGCCCGATTGGACCATTTCTCGCACCAATAAAAATGGTACTCGTTCGATTGATTTAAAAACCCGTATCAAAAAAATGACCTGGAAAGATGATCAAACCTTAGAAGTAGAAACAGGGCTGGATACCGAAGGCGGTGTCCGGATCTCAGAAATCGTCTCTCTAATAGGTGCCGAAGCCTATTTTCCGAAGATTAAACGTTCTAAAGTAGCGTTGACGCTAGGTTCCTAAATAAGCTAAAGTTACTTCTTTGTGTTTTCTAAAAATTAGAGGAGTGTTTAATCATGTACGCTGTTTTTGAAGTTGGTTCTAAGCAATATCGTGTTAAAGAAGGCGATGAAATTTTAATTGATCGTCAGGCTCAAGTCGAAAAAGACAAAAGTATCAGTTTTGACTCTGTTCTTTTAGTTAAAAAAGACTCAGATCTTAAAATTGGTCAGCCTTTTGTTTCTGGCGCTAAAGTTTCAGCAAAAGTTTTAGATCATGTTAAAGATGAAAAACTTTATATTTATAAATATAAACGTAAGACGGGTTATCATAAAAAAACAGGTCATAGACAACCTTTGACCTTAATTAAAATTGAAAAGATTTCTGGTTAATTTTAAATAAATTTAAAAGATCGAAAGGTTAAGGGGCAGATATGGCACATAAAAAAGGTAAAGGTTCTACAAACAACGGCAGAGATTCAAACTCACAACGTTTAGGCGTTAAAGTATTTGGCAGTCAAACTGTTCGTGCTGGAAATATTATTATCAGACAACGCGGCACCCGAGTTCATCCTGGTAAAAACGTAGGCATTGGTTCTGACGATACTTTATATGCTTTGATCGACGGCGTTTTAAAATTTGAACGCGTGACTCGTGAAAAGAAAAAAGTTTCTGTTTACGCTTTAACAAAGTAATTTAATAAATTAAATAAAATAAATAAGGGGCAGAAGATTTTCTGCCCCTTTTGTTTTTAAGGGACAACATGTTTATTGATCAAATTAAAATGACTCTTTCATCCGGCCACGGCGGCGCGGGTCATATTTCTTTTTTACGTGAAAAATTTAAACCCTGGGGCGGACCCGACGGCGGTGATGGCGGCCGCGGAGGACACGTTTATATTGTTGGCGACTCACGCATGAATAGTTTTGCTCCCTATCGTTTTAAAAGAAAACGTTCCGCTCAAGCCGGGATCAATGGTCAAAAACGTGACCGTTTTGGCGGAGATGGTGAAGATTTATATTTAGGCGTTCCGCTAGGCACAGTCATTAAAAACTATGAAACAAAAGAAATAATCACTGAAATATTAGAAGACAAGCAAGAATTTTTATTACTCAAAGGCGGTCGCGGCGGAAAGGGCAATGCCTTTTTTAAAACGGCCACTCATCAGGCGCCCCGTTTTGCACAACCCGGCGAAGAAGGTCAAACATTAGAAGTTTTTTTTGAATTAAAATTAATTGCGGATGTTGGTTTAGTGGGAATGCCCAACGCTGGAAAATCGACACTGCTTTCTGTTTTAACTAGTGCTCGCCCTAAAATTGCAGATTATCCTTTCACGACCCTTGCTCCTAACTTAGGAGTATTTGAATACGACCAAGGATCTTTAGTTCTTGCCGATATTCCAGGTCTAATCGAAGGCGCATCACAAGGAGCAGGCCTTGGAGACGAATTTTTACGCCATGTTGAACGGACAAAATTTTTAATTCATGTCGTTGATGCTTCGGGACAAAATGGTGATCCTTATGAAAACTATCAAATGATCCAAAAAGAATTGGCCAGTAACCATATTGATTTGAGCACAAAGCCGCAGTGGGTGGTGTTTAACAAAATTGATTTAGTCGATGACCTAAAAGAATTTCAAAAAACAGTTAAAAAAGTAAAAGCTGAAAAAGTTTTCTATTTGTCAGCTGCTAATATGCAAGGTCTAGATGAACTTAAAAACGCCTTAATGGAGTTTTATTCACAAACCTACGCAAAGACCCAATAGACGACTTATAAAAAATCTGGCCTAGTGTAAAATTGGCTATGGGCAGCCAAAAATTAAAGATTGTTATTAAGATCGGTTCTAGACAGCTCAACACGCCCAAAAATCAGCTCGACCTTAAAAATCTTAAGGCTTTGACTTCTCAAATCGCAAAACTGCAGCATCAAGGACATCGCATTGTCTTAGTAAGTTCTGGTGCCATTTTGTGTGGTTCTGAAATATTTGGCGGAAGAAATAAAGTTAAAACTTTACCTGAGAAACAAGCTGCAGCTTCTATTGGACAGGTCAGCTTAATGGAAAAATATGCTCAGTTTTTTAAAAAAACAAAAATTAGTATCGGCCAAATTTTATTAACTTCTGATGAGATTAAAAATGGCGCCAAAAAGAAAAATGCATTACAAACACTGCACCAGCTTATCAATTTAAAAGTCATTCCCATTATTAACGAAAATGATTCTGTGACAACCGAAGAAATTCAATTTGGTGATAACGATATTTTATCTGCACACGTGACAGAGCTGATTGGCGCAAACCTGCTTATTATTTTATCTGACGTAGAAGGTTTATATACTGCTAATCCTAAAAAAGATCCCGATGCCAA
>CAYMKA010000171.1:0-3667 GCA_964390935.1 uncultured bacterium | reverse complement strand
CACTCTAAAACTTTTGACCACGGCTTTTGCCAGGTTAATTCACGAGCGCGCTCTTCCCAAAACTTTAATCGATCTTTTTCAGCCGTTTTATAAATTTCTGGATTTTTGTAATTAGCATTTTTTTTGAAAGTGTCAGACGCTTTATAAATTCGATTCTCATCGAGTAGGGTTTCGATAGTCATAAAGTCAGTTTAGCAAAAATTTATTGAGAAAACTAAAAAAAACAGTCATGATCAAATTATGATAACAAAGAAAAGTTTCTTAAAAATTTTAACGTTGTTTAGTTTATTTAATTTATTCTTAGTAACTCATTCATCCACAATATGTTATGCAAAAGATATTTTTACTTTTAGTCCATCACTTGGTTATGGAGTAAAAAATTCTACGGCAATAACAAATCAGATTTATAGAATTGGCATTTTATTTGTTAATCACCCCTATTTTAATAGTGGTGTAAGTTTTGAGTTTCTTAGAAATCTTGATAATTCAAGTGCTAACACAAATGATCAAAACATCGAATTAAACCTCTATCCACTCTCAAATCAATTCGTACTTTTTTCGCCTAACATCATCCCCAGCTTAGTAACATCTGGATCTAGTCCTCTTCATCTATTTTTAAGACCTGCCTTGTTTTATCAATCTTCACAAAATGGTCAACAATATGGTTTTTCTATAGATCCCTTTGGATCACCAAGTGCCTATGACTACAAACCCTCTGGACTTTTTAGATATAAAAGTGGCACAAGAGTAGAGAAAAATATTCAATATAGTTTTACTGAATTTGTTATGGAACTATACTTTAGATAAAACTTATAACCGCCCTAAATCCAGTGTTTCTGTAAATTTAATCTGAGAAACAAACTCTGGCATATGAGACACCAGAATCATCGCCCCATCATAATTATCTAAAGCTTCGGCAATCACCGGCAAATGACGAAAATTAATATGGTTGGTTGGCTCATCTAAAATTAAAAGCGCCGGCTTTTGCAAAACAAAACGCGCAAAACATAAAAGTCCTTTTTGACCTTCCGACAAAGTTCCTACCGGGTTTTGAAGTAAACTTGAATGCAGTAAAAACTGAGCAGCGACTGTATAAATTCGTTCACGGTCAATTTCTTGTGCCTGGCTTTCTAGTGATTCAAAAACAGTTTGTTCTGGATCAAGTCCTGAAAAATCCTGACGATAAAAGCCAACCTTCACATCTTCTGAAATTTTGGCGCCCGATTCTTTGCCTTCAGCCAAGTTTTTTAATAAAGTGCTTTTGCCAATGCCATTAGGCCCTTCAATAAAGAGGCGGTCTCTTTTACGCAGGGTCAGCTGTACTTCTTTCTCGACCGGCTTATGATCCACAAAAATGTGCACCGATTTTATTTTGGCCACGGGTTTAGGGTATTCATGAGCAATTAATCTAAAAGGACGGAGCGTTTTGTCTTCTTTGCGTTCATCGACCATATTTTCTTCGGCTTCTTCGACTTGATCACCCAGTTTAGCCGCCAAACGACGCATTTTACCGCCCTTGTTCGCAAAAAAATTGATTTTGTCTTTGCGATCTTGAATCTGCTTTAACATTCGCGCATTTTGCATACGCTCTTTTTCGATCTTGGCAGCAATTTGTTCCACCACATCAAAATAATTGCCGGTGAATTGTTCAATCTTGCCTAAATAGGAGTCGAGATAAAGAACCCCTTCAGTAAACGAATTCAAAAAATTGGCATCGTGAGAAATCACTATGACCGTTTTGTCATAAGAAATTAAATAGTTGGTCAGGTGATCAATTCCTGCCACATCCAAATTATTGGTCGGTTCATCTAATAACAAAATATCTGGTTTTTGAATCAGCGCGTAAGCCAAAAGCAATCGGGCTTGTTGTCCCCCCGAAAACTGTGAAACTTTTTTAACCATGATTTGGTCGATAGGCACATTTAAATTAACCACCTCTAAAATTTCCTGAACTTGTCTTTCGATATCAGAGGGTGGATTTAAAAAAGCCGATTCAAAAAACTCTTCCACGCTTAAGTCCATTTTATTTTTAGGAATGACCTGCAGGCCGGTGCCGATCGAAACCCCTTTTTTCATATGAATTTGGCCACCAGTAATTTTGAGTTCTTTGGTTAAAAGTTTAAATAAAGTACTTTTACCGGCACCGTTTTGACCCATGAGGGTTAATTTGGCACCCTCGCGAACCGAAAAACTGGTTTCGTCGAGTAATTTTTTTAAATGACTGTATCCAAAAGATACTTCATCAAACCTGATAATGACATCGCCTGACATAAGTGTTGATTTTCTTATAAAATGCCAGTTAGCGCTAGCACATTGCCACCTTAGCTCAGTTGGTAGAGCGGCTCATTCGTAATGAGTAGGTCGGAGGTTCAATTCCTCTAGGTGGCTCCAGAATTAATTACTCAAACTTTATTTTTCCAAGCGGAATATATTTAAGACCAATATCCTTTTTAAGCACTTCCACTACGTTATATCCGCCCACAAAATTAAGCGCACTTGCCAAAACTTCGTCATTCACAAAATCTTTACCGACTGCAATCAATTTTGAAAAATAAGGTAAGTTAACCTTCTCTTGAGCTAAGGAGGCTTTCTGTTTTTCGAGACTTGGCATATTGGCAATAAAAGAGTGATGAACATACTTAAAATAAGCTTCCGGGGGCTGACCATGTTTCTGAGCAGCTTTTGCGTTACGAGTGAAATAAGTAGAACCGCCTTGATCGATAGCAATATCGATAATAATGATCCGGCGACCCAAAGCTTCCAACATTTGAGTCATTGCTAAATCGATTAAAATGGGAGGTCTTTGTCCTGGCTTGTAAGCTGCCATCACCATCACTTCAGCCTGCTTTAAAATTTCAAAATCAACATGGGTCGCATCATAAAATTTCACTCTGGGGTCATTTAAAAGCAGTCCTGTTTTCAATTTTTCTTTACTTCGTTCAATCACACTTGGCAATTCAAAAACAATCACTTCTTGGGCATTTTGCCTTAACGCTTTTTCAACTGAAGCGAGTCCTGCTACCCCAAGGCCGCCAAACACAGCTACTTTTTTACCTGACAAATCTTTTACATCAAAAAATTCTTGAGCTTGATCAATGGCGATTTGACCGGCAATTTCAGACATGGGTTCTAATAAAATATTACGACCGGCTTTTCGCGCGGTTTCAAAAGTGAAATACATCCCTTTGCTGGCCAATGCTTCCAATGCCAAAAGTTTATTGCCAGCATAGTGACCATAACAAAAAATAACTTTAGGAGTGCTTGCCTCAGAAATTAAACGGACTTCTAAAGCGGTCGGTTCTTTAAATTTAAGGAGCAGATCAGAAAAAGCAACGACTTCTTCGGTGCTATCGACAATCATCACACGGCCTTTGGGTGCAGCTTCTAAATAATCCTGATCGGAAAACCCAGATAAAAGGCCTGCGCCCCTTTGCACCACAAAAGTGACCTGAGGGTTCTCTAATGCCAATTGCCTTAACCCAATTGGAGTTAAACCCACACGATTTTCATAATCTTTAGTTTCTTTTAAAACACCCACGACTTTAATAGGGGGCATGTTAATCACAGGATTAAAAAAGCGCGGGGTCAAAATAGATTTCACACTTCGAATTAAGCTAATATTTTTTAATTGATACATCATAGTTGTTTATACCCTCTTGCAGAGTAT
>CAYMKA010000170.1:0-3683 GCA_964390935.1 uncultured bacterium | reverse complement strand
GCTGTGGTATTAAAATCGACCCACAAAAAATTAGTTTTCGGACAGAGACAATAGCTGCTTTGTCGAGTTGTGATCGTGGAGAGGAAGATATTAGTTTGACGATTGATATGGGTGGAGGGACTACTGATATTGGTTTAATAGTACCTACCGATACACACGATTATCATCAATTTAAATCGTATATGGCGAGCTTGCGCTACGCAGGAAATGATTTATTAAAGTCAATTATTCAGGCTCAGGATAAAAACGAGTCTGAGGCAAGTCGATTACTAAAAATGAAGGTAAATATTCGGCAAAGTAAGGCTGGTGAAATGAAGTTGCAAGCAGAAAGTGCCTATGTAACACGAGCCTTTTTTGATGGCTTATTTGAATATGTGTTTACTTTAGTTTCAGCTTTTTCGAATGAAAAAGATTTTCCTGAAACTGGTGATATTAAAGTCTATTTTTTTGGTAATGGCTTTAAGCTGATTCCGGTATTTTTAGGCCAAGAGTTAGAGTCTTTGTTTGATGAAGTTAAGAAAGAGGCGGTGAAGTGCGCCCTGTTGACCCAAAGTATTGCTAATCGACTGTTACCACAAGCCATGAATGATGGTAAGTTAAAAATGATTAAGGGTGTTTATTCAGAAGCAAAAGACTCGCCTGTTGCAGAGCAACATAAAAAAATTGAAGAAGCAGGACATGGTCGTATTCCTTTATGGTTGCCTTGTATTTTTCAACCTAGCAAAGTTGAAGGTGAGAAAGGGATTGGCTATGATCGTGTAACTTGTGGAAGCTTAGAAGAGCGTGAGGTGTTTGGTTCAACAACTGAAGCTAAAAAGTTAGCTTTGGATAAAAGTGAGAATGCTCTAAAAAAAGCATTCCCTTTGACTTCTAAATATTGGCAAGAGGCGGATAGAAAGGCCATTTTTAATCATGTACCGTTTCGGTTTTTTCCGTTCTTAAGTCAATTTTATTTGGAGGGTGATAATAAACAATTTTCTTATGTGGAAAATGTTTTGTATCGATTAGCGCAAGAGTCAGAGAATCCGTATAGTCAAGCAAAGCACTATGATACTTAAAGGCTGATTGTGGTGATGTAATAGATGGGTGAATTTCACCCATCTTTTAAAGGTATAGAAAAGGAGTGTTTGTTATGACTGATCCAAAAACAAAAGCAACCAGTAAACCCGTTATAGTTGCAAAAGATGAATCACCTAAGTTGGACGAAAAGTTATTAACTGAGATAAAGTCACAAATAAACACTCTAGAGCAAAAAAACACATTGCTTAGTGAAAAAATTAAAACACTAGAAACGCAGCAACCAACCACTACAATATCTAAAACCAACTTAACGCCACTATATGCTTCTGGAATATTGGCTTTAGTAATAGTATTGGTTTTTTTCTGGGTTTTACTACAAAAAATAAAGCTACTAAAAACAGCACTTTTGCAATTAGAAGCCAAATACAATATTAAAAATAAATCTGAACTTCGTGATAAAAAGTCTATGCCAGATTTGGATGTAATAAAACGGATAGAGATTGTTGAAAAAGATATTAAGGGAATAAAAGAGATAGATCAAAATAAAATTAAAAAATATGATGAAGCTCTTAGGGAGATTATACTTCATCTAAATGCAAGTGGCCTATCACAAAAAAATAATAGTTCTACTAAAAATGTCGTTCCTGTAGTTAATCAGAAGTCCGTAGAAGAAACTAAGAAAAATGAAACGCAATTAAAAATTTATAACACAGTTTTGCTAGCTATTAATGAGATGCTGAAAAAAAGACCTACTTTAAATCCAGCATCACTTCCAAAACATTTGACTGATAATATTAATCATGAAGAAATAAAGCATTATATAAAATCAATCAATTTTGACTTTAGTTTACATTATTTAGACGGTTCATCAGCTCCATCTAATGCAGAGTTGATTTGCTTTAAGCTAAATAATGCTGCGTTTGTTTTTCCTCATTATAATAGTTTCAATAATCCGAATTTAGCGAGTTGGTTTGATGTGTTTAAAGATACGCAGCCTTTTGGTATTTTAAAACTAGCATGGGTAGAGCGTAATGAAGAGGGATTAATTACGATTATTGAAAAAGGTGTAGTGAATACCTGATCCTTGTTTCGCTGATGTTTGCGGTAATTATTTTAAATATAGTATTTTGAGTACTATGTTAGTTAATAGAACTAAGTATTTAGTGCTGAGGTTAGATATGAAAAATAATAGTAAAGTACCATCCATGATGATAATGCTCGCTACCATGATTTGCACATCTAATAGCACTCATGCATCAGTTGCTATTGTTTTTGACGGTTCGGCCAGTATGTGTGGTTATTTTCTACCTAATAATAAAGATAGGGTATTATTAAATTTAATAAAACAATCAATGATTATCCGAAATCCAAAATCTGGAAAAAATGTTCTTATATTAGGACACCAGAATAAAGGAAAATCGAATTTAAAAAATGGATTAACACCAGTTCCTGCTGGGTTTCAAGCACAGGCAGAAGTGCTAGCGCAAAGTGGTAAACCTTTAACTAGTAGCTGTACACCTTTTGATGGAGAAAGTTCTCAGCTAGATCTAGTTTTTGATATAAATTTAACGCCAATGCAAAGTGATGCCTTTGTATTAATTAGTGATGCACAATTTATCGAGGAAGATAGAGATAAATTTCTAGCGGGCTATGAAGACTGGGCCAATAAAACAATAAAGGAAAAAAAGACTCCTTATGCTGGATACATTGTTGCGCAAGTTCCATTTGCAGGTACGTATTATTCTCGTGCTCAAAAAGGCACCAAATATATGTTGTCAACACATAGTCGTCCGCTAGCTTTATTTTGGTTTGCAAGGGGTGAGCAAGAACTTGAAAAGATTAATAGCCTCTTAAAAGTATTTGGCAACTCTCAAAAAGTAGTTCAACATTTATTGCCATTTACTCAAATAGGTACATACTCCTCAGAGATTAGGCCATTTTCTACAGTCATCAGCTTGCCACAACTATTACTAAATCAAAAAGTGACAACTATTCAAAGGTTTGCCACTGATCGATCAGAGCAAGTGATTCGTTCGTGTTTAGTATCAAAGATAGAGGGAAATCATCGAGAAATTGAATTAGAAGTGCAAAAAGTCTGTGCAGATAATCGTCCATTTTGGGATGAAGTGACATCAATTAATTATGCAGTTCAGTTGCATGACATTACGCCAAAAATTCAATATGTTTTGGATGGCTGGCAATATAATACAAAAACAAATAGTTTTGAAATATCAATAAATCGTTCATTTAAAAGTAAGGATTTTAATATTGTGCCTTCTTTGCCAAAAGTAGAAAAAGCGCAAAGAACAAGCTTAGCTAATTGGTCGGTAGATAGTGATTTTTGTCCTCAGATTAAAGATTGTCTCAGTCAATTAAATGGCAGAACATATCAATTAGATACTTTGAGTCAACAATTGGTTGTTAGTTCTGAGGAAGCATCTAAAACATTATTAGAACCATTGAAGAATACGATGTTTCGTTTACAAGTAGAAGTAAAAAAATTTTAGATCAGCTAATTTTGATTAGGTGAAATTCATTTTTTCTAGGTTGTGTATAAATTAATGTCCTCTAATCATTTTATTGTCAAGGTACATAGCCAGTCTCATGCTATGCCAGAGTCAAATTTTTGGCTGGGTTTTATTATTTATCATTTAAAGAAAAAT
>CAYMKA010000169.1:0-3743 GCA_964390935.1 uncultured bacterium | reverse complement strand
TCCTTTTTTAAATAGTTTGGATTCCATCACAGTAGGTTCTCCATCATTTATCAGAGGAGTTGAGAGAATGGTTTGAATATCAGCCTGCAATGTTTGAATTTTGTCAGTTTGTTCTTGCAGCTTTTGTGTAATTTCTTTCAAGGTAGGGGTGGCAAACGAAGTATTGGTTATAAAGACTAAACTTAAAAAAATTAAAAGTGTGCTTAATACAGTTTTTTTTTGCATAATTCCCTCAACAATTAACTAGATTTGGAAGACGATAGCACTATTAAACATTCAAAATCAAATTTTGCTGCCAACATTCATCGTATAAACGACTACAGATGTGTCAAAAATTTTACTATTAGGTTTACGCGGCTTTAAGAACTCGTGTCTTTGTTTTGACAGCAGTTTTTTTCTTAATGCTGATAGGCGAAATCACTGTCTTTTTCTTGACAGCAGGTTTAGCTGTTTTTCTGACCATTGTTTTGGTTAATTTTGTTTTCTTAACCATCGGTAAAATTTTCTCTTCTGTAAGTGGTTTTACCTTAATGGCCCCTTTAATTTGATTGATGCGAGTAATGGGAGTAAACCCCAATTTCTTGCCCAAAATTTCAGAAAGGGTGTAGTAGTCGATAGCCCCTTTATCTTTTAAATCCATATAGACGATGGGCTTACCGAGAAAAGCAGCTTCTTTAATGCGCACCGATTCTCGAATACGAGTTTTTAAATAAGCTTTTCCATATTTCTTTTTTAAATTCTTTACCACTTTTGATTCATAGTCTGATTTTTCTTGAGTTAGTGTGTTAAAAATAAAACGACGAGGTTTATGCCCGGCTTTTTTATCAATCATTTCTAATGTTGCAGTTAAATCAGCAACTCCTTCTAAACAATATTTACTTGATTCGACTGGGATCAAAACATTATCAACCGCCATTATCGCGTTGATCGATAAAAGTCCTAAGTTAGGAGGACAGTCGATAAAAATAAAATCATATTTTGTTAAGAAGGGATTTAATAAATCACGTAAAATTGATTCGCGGCCCGAGGTGCCGGCGAGTTGTTGTTCCAGAGCACTGAGTTTAACGTTGGCAGGGATTAAATCTAAAAAAGGAGTAATGCGCACCATCGCTTTTTTAAGACCGGGATTTTTTTTGTGAGGAGAGAGCACGTCATAAATGGTTAACGGTAATTTTTTAGAATCGATGTTGAGCCCCATCGAAACATGTCCTTGCGGATCCATATCAATCACTAAAACTTTTCTTCTCTGACGTGCGTATGCCGCTGCTAAATTAATTGCAGTCGTTGTTTTTCCGCAGCCACCTTTATGATTGACAATAGCAATTGATGCCATAAGTGCCCCCCAGCTCTTATTTTTAATTCAAACTCGAAATATTTTTTAGGAAAACGAAAAAGAAAACTGTTTTCCCCCCGACGTCATTCTATAATAGACACGTGTTATGTCAACAATGTAACTTTCAAAATCCTAATGACGCTCTTTTTTGCGGCATGTGCGGTGTAAAAATATTACAGGTCTCTAAAACTGAAAATAATGTAAAAAAAACTAAAGATTCTCGTCAACTTGGTCAAAAAAAACGCCATGATTTAGCTAAACAGCTGATTATCCAACAGAAACAATAGGTAGATTTAACCTGTCATAAATCTTTCGTTAAGTGGGCATAAAATGGGGTGCGATGTTTTAGTCTGATCCTATTTTTAATGATAGGAGCGGCCTTCTTGCAGCCTGTGCAGGCTTCGGTTGGCATGCTCGATTTACTCTCCCAGGCAGGAGGGGCGCGAGGTGCTGCCATGGGCAGTGCGTATACTGCGATTGCCGATGATCCTTCCTATTCTTTTTGGAATCCAGCGGGAGTTAATTTTCAAAATAAGGGATGGCTTAGTTCTTCTTATCAAAACTATTTTAATATTTCTAATCAAATTGCATTTGCCAGTGTTCTCCAAACCGCAAAAAAAGATGAACCCAGCTGGGGAATAAGCGGAGCAATGCTCTACACAGATAACTTACCCGTTTATGTGGATACCGGGGGAGATGCAGCCAAAGTTGGCAGCTACAGTTACTATGATTTTGTGGCCAATATTTCGGTTGGTGGAATCCTTAATGAAAATACTTCTTACGGATTTAATACTAAGGTCATTCAAAAAAGTATTTATACCGAATATTTTTGGGGAGCGGCGGTTGATTTTGGCCTTATCCATCAACTTAATCAGCGTACTGCTTTAGGCTTTGTGTGGCATAACCCGGCGTCATTTGTTTCTCAGTCAGTTCAAAAGACCTCTCAAAATTTGGATAGTTATCAGACACTGGGTATTTCACATTGGTTAGATCCTAATAGAGAAATGCTTTTGGTTGCCAGTGATGTAGATTATGTAAATGGAGTTTGGACAAAGCCTCGAATTGGTTTGGAGTATTGGCCTTTACCTAAGTTTTTAGCAGTAAGAGCAGGTTATAGCAAAGAAGATCAAATGTCTTTGGGGTTAGGCCTGCATTTAAGAGGCTTTCAAATTGATTATGCCTACAAACAAAATGAATTTTTAGGAACGACACATCAAATGACCATTGATCTATTGTTATTTGAACCCAAACAGTATTTTGAACCCCCTAAAACAGTGATTAAGACTTTGCCGATTGAAAATGAATTGGCTTTTACTTTTGAAGCGGTTGATTTGAGTAATATTCAATTTGGTAGTGCCATCGTAGATGGTCGTGACCAGTACGAAGTGAATATTCAAAAAGATAAAGTTGTTGTGATGATGAATGCTGTTAATCGCACTCAGGGTGTGCATCAAATTGAAGTGGTGTTAAAAGATCGACAGGGTGTTCTGTATCGTCGAAGTGAATCGATTCAATTTACTCAATAATTCACTAACAATTTTTGGCATTTATTTTGCAATGTGGGTTTTATCTTAAGATCACAGGTTGATCAGAAAGGATAATTCACATGCAGCAAGCAAAAGAAATTCAAGAAAATATTTTCGTAAACAATACTATTTATCGATTAGCTGACAAAAACTTATTGGCAGATCAAGCTTTTGACGAATGGTTAGATCAGTTAGGCGATTGGTAGCAATTTAAAAGATAAAAAATTTGGGCCCTTTAAAACGATGCTCCCCCGTTTTAGAGGGCTTTGTTTTTTGTTAAGTACAGCTAAAATACCCATCAGATGTCTTCAAATATTAGTGAAAGAGTTGTAATTACAGGCATTGGTTGTGTTTCTCCTAACGGATCTAATGCTGTTGCTGTGTGGGAATCTCTAGTAAAAGGGATTAGTCCTATCAAAATTATTCCCCGTTTTGCGGAAGGACCTATCAAATATAAGTCTCATCTCGGAGCAGAAATTGTCGATTTTTCGACGGTTCCATTTCTAACCTCTAAAGAGGTGAAGATTATGAGTCGCTTCACTCAATTTGCAATTGTGGCGGCAAAACAAGCGCTGATGGATGCGCATTTTGTGATCGACGATCAAAACAGCAAATACACTGGAGTGATGATTGGAACAGGGATCGGTGGAATTGAATTTACAGAACAGCAACAAACAACTTTTATCGAAAATGGGACAAGTAAGCTCAATCCCTTCGCTGCTTCAGCTATTAGTCCTCATGCTGCTTCGGCTGAAGTGTCGATTCATTTAAAGTTAAAAGGTCCTCAAGCTTCAATCGTCACCGGATGTTCGGCCGGATTAAATGCAATTGGCCAGGCGTATGATGCAATTCGCTTAGGTCGCGCAGAAGTCATGCTCACCGGT
>CAYMKA010000168.1:0-3771 GCA_964390935.1 uncultured bacterium | reverse complement strand
GTAAGAAAATCCGGTCGAACGCATATCTACAAAACGGTTTGAATAAGGACTTTGATTTAGCCAGGCCATGCCTTTCCAGATTAAAAATCCTAATAACAAAAGCAGAATAAAATCGATTAAACGACGCATTTTCCCCCCAGAAATTTAAGACCCTTTATCTTACTGAACGCCTTAAGTTACCCCAAATGCTTTCTAAGTTTTACCCCACAGGGGTCGGGCATAAAGTAAGCAGTTTAAAAAAAACTTAATTGGGGAAAATAATCTTAGAAAAAATCATGCTGAACCAAAAAATTCAGGCCGACTCTAAAGACCCCCGACAAGTCCTTTTTGAGCGCTTAATTAATGAAGCAGCCAAAGATGCTGGTATTTCACCTAAAACAGTAAATGCTCATTTGGCAGAAATAGAAGACGCCGGACAGTTTAATAAGTATGACGAAAAAATTACGATGAATGTCAATCATTTTGAATGGGCTGATGCTGACACGATGTATTATGTGATGAGACACGAAATTGGACATATGATTTTTAACGAAATCGGCGGGGCACGGGACTATTTGGAAGCAGTGCTCATGGAACTTCCTACTGAAAAAACAAACCTTCTATATGAGAAGTTGTACGAAAACATACAAGCCTCTCCTTTTTATGGTTCTCTCAAAAAAGTCTTTGCTCAGTATTTGATTGGAAAATTTGACTTAACTTTTGGAGATCCCCAGCATGAACTGATTATTAGGCTGGTCGATGAATCTCTAGCTTATTGGCAGGGCAAAAAGTTTGCCATTAAGCAGCTGGAACTGATGAAAACAGATAAAGAACGTTTTCAAATTTATGAAGCACGGGTTAAAAAAAATCAATTTATTGAAATGCTCTTTACCCGACCTGATGGAAAAAGTATCTCAAAAGCTTTAAATAAAAAAGTATCTCAAAAAGAAAGGATGAATCTTCTAAACGAACAACTGCTTATTCAAAACAAAACGCTCAAACATTTAGAAGAGGAAATCAAAAGAATTTTAGAAATCATCGGTTCTTTTTCAGGTCAAGAAATGGACAATTTAAAATGGGTAATCATGGATATTTATACTAAAAATGGTTTTTTGAAGTAGAAGAGATCCATCCAACAGTCTTTATGGGTAGATCACCAATCAAAGGTTTATCAATACCAAATTGTGGGAACTGTATCAAATATGATACACTAAAATATATTGCCGGGAGGATTCAAATATGGCTTCAAAAACAACACGACAAATGGTTTCATTAAATAATGAATTGTATTTATGGGTAAAAAATAACGCCAAGCAGTCTCACGTTTCCGTTTCTGAGAAAGTCAGACAATATTTAGAAGAAATCCATGAGCTTCATGAGGAAATGCATTGGGCAGGAGAAGCAGAAAAAAGGTTAAAAAATTATGATTCAAAAAAAATGATTAAACATAAAGACGCTTGGAAATAAGAAACTTTAATGACCTCATTCGAAATTGAATATCTCCCCAAAGTCGTCAAAAACGATATCCCTCGTCTTAGCCATGCTGACAAGTTAACTATTAAAAAACATATTGAAAATAAGCTTACCTCCGCTCCGCAAGTATTTGGGAAGCCTCTTAGGCATACTCTTAAGGGAATTTGGTCTTTGAGAGTCAACGATTATCGAGTAATTTATCAAATTCTGAAAAATAAAGTGATTATTCTAAAGATTGGACATCGCCGGGAAGTTTACGAAAACTAAAAAAACTTAGTCAGTCTTTATCCTCTTCCCAGTGCCATCCAACAGTTTTTATCAATACATCAGCAATCGATACATTTCTTCATCTACATGAGCCGATAGGTTTAGGCAGGCAAGATTGTGGGTATATATAAACACTATCTTTCGGAGGAGTTTTTATGGGAATGATGTGGAATAAGTCTGAAATGGCGACTATCAGGGGTAACGTTCAGGCACCTTCTACTGGAACGTTAAAAGCAGCAAGTAAAGTTGAAATGGGTAGTAGCGGGACGGCCATTGGCATATCACCAGAACAAGCTAAACAAAAAAATATTCAAATCAATACCGGAGTCAAAGACTTCATCATGGAAGTAAAAAAATCTCTAGCCGCCGACCCAACCAAACCTATTTCAAAAAATCTTGAAGTATTAAATGGAAATTACAGAGTGGATTACAATCCAAAAACGGGATACCTAACAGTTTCATTTGATGGCAAATCTAAAGAGTATGGCGGCAGTACTAACTTTGCGAGAGAAATTGCACAAGAAGCAACTGAAAAAATAACGAATCAATCATATTCGCCCGACGAAAATAGAGCTAATGGAAATACCGCGGTATTTATTGCAGAAAATCCAAATGATCCTAGATCTTTAAAAACACAATTGAAGGTTGTTAACGGTGGACCAACTCTAAAAGACGATTTCGAAAGTAAAGGCATTAAAGGAATAACTACCGAAACTTTAAATGACTTAAAAAGTCCCAATACCGAAAAAAGAAATGCAGCACTCTCCACAATCTATAAATCGATTGTAGATTCATTCCCTAACGATAAGTCTAAAGCCGATACTGCCATGCTCGATTTTGTAAATAAGTATTTTAAAATGAAAGATAGAAGGGATAAAGAAATACCTAGGGACATTGGTAATTCAGAGGTAAAAGGCGAAAAAGTGATCGCGATTAAACTTAAACCCGATCAAATCAATCCTAATGAAAATGATAAACCGTCTGTTACTGGCGCAAGACCAAATATTGGTACTTCAGGAGCAAAAGGATATGACGCTGCAGGAAATCAACCTGGCATGGGAGATGTTAAGCCTTTCGATAAATTAGAATTTTATTTAAAAGATAAACAAAATGGCGGATCCGTCGCAGGTAAAGATAATTACGGGGAACCCCTAGTTGGTAAAGATGGCAAAAAATATGTATTAGTGAGTGTTGGTAAAACCATCGGTGGAGTTAATACCAACAAATACATGGCAGTGCCTCTAACTGCTTTTGAAAATGCGTTCAATGATCCAAACAACAAAATGGCTAATGTTGATGATTTCACAAATAAAATAATCAAAGCCAGTAATGGTGATGGAAAACTGCCAGAAGGGACTATTTCATTAACTCATGCTGAAGCATGGGCCTTAAGCAATGGAAATGGCGGCAATGTTCCGATTCCTCAACACATCAGTCAAGAAATTGTTGCTAAAAAAGGTGAAGGAATTGAAGCGAATAAAGAAGCAAAAAACCAAGTTTTGAATACCTTAAGAACATCTGGGGGGTTTAATGCCGTAGGGTTAAAAACCAATGCACTAGATTTACGACAAATAAGTGGATATAACGGAGGACAACCTGGTGATTTAGTAATACAAGCCCATGATTTAGCCACAGCCTTAAAAGAAAATAAATCAACCTCTCAAAAAGCATCCTTAGAAAAAGAAATTCAAGCAGAGGTAATGCATTTCAGTAATCCCGGGTATAAAAACCAAACGACGTTGGCTTTAGCCTTTGAACTTTATCCAAACCGTGTTTGGAGTGACGGTCGTCAGGCGCCTTATGAAGAAAAATTTCAAATTAAAAGAGAAGGAACAATGGAAAGGGATCAGTTTAATCAGCCATATATCAAATATACTTACACTGCCGTTAAAGTAGAAAACAATAAAACTGGCAGTTAGGTTAAAATTAAAGCCATGATGATTCATACGAGACCAAACATTGCTCAGTCTAATGCGCCATCAGGTTTTAATTCTACACAAAGTGATTCGTCTGTATCATTTCAAGATACCTTCAAAAAACTAACAAATTTAA
>CAYMKA010000167.1:0-3778 GCA_964390935.1 uncultured bacterium | reverse complement strand
TTAGTTTTTTTATTCACCGATTCGTCAGTCTCAGAAAAATATTGGCGACGTTCAGAGTGACCGATAATGACATATTCACAACCCACCTCTTTTAAAAATTCTGAAGAAACTTCGCCAGTAAAAGCACCCTCTTTTTCATGATAAACATCCTGAGCCCCTAATTTAATGCTCGTCCCTTTTAAGGCATCGTTAGCTGCAGGTAAACACACAAAAACTGGACAAACTGCCACTTCAAATTCGTTAGTAGGTTTAATAGAAGCTGACAGCTCTTGGACTAATTTCTTGGTTTGCGAAGGAAGAACATTAAGTTTCCAGTTTCCGGCAAATAGCGGGGTTCTTTTAGTGTTTAATAAGGTCATGAAAGCCTCCTAAGATTGGTAAGGGCGATATTACCTCCCCCCCCTTTAATTCATCAAGAAATTTGTTATTTACTTTTGTTTTTTGATCCGTTATATTGTGCACCGCTAGTGACGGGAAACCGAAATTAGCTTTTCTTTGTCCGCTCAGGAGTTCTCCCCCCATAAACTCCTGAGCGCTTCTTTTTTAGAGGGGTAATTTCCATAAACATCTTTATTAGAAATTGCATAAAGAAGAGCTCTTTTAGAGCTTTTACATTTTTTTGTGATTTTTTATGGATTTAAATGGTGAACCGGGCGGGATTTGAACCCACGACCCATACATTAAAAGTGTATTGCTCTACCAACTGAGCTACCGATTCATCCATTATTTCGTTCTAAGTCAGTCCGAAGTTGCCATTCTATTGAAAGAACTTTTTACAGGCAATCCCTTTTTATGAAATCAATTACTTGGTAATAATCTGACTTCTCTTAGCCCCCAAAGAGACCATCGTGATTTTGACTCCGGTTTGATCTTCAATAAACTGTAGGTACTTCTTGGCTAAATCTGGCAAATCTTTGTAGTTTTCAATTTCTTTAGTGGAAGTTTGCCATCCTTTAAAAACTTCATAATGGGCCGTGGCTCTTTCGTATTCATCTAAATGAAAAGGAAGATGATCAATCTTTTTGCCATTTAATTCATAGTGAGTACAAACTTTTATTTCTGGCAATTTATCCAGCACGTCCATTTTCGTAATAATAAGTTGAGTCAAACCATTCACTCTTACCGCATGATTTACAATCACCAAATCAAGCCAGCCGCAACGACGCTTACGACCAGTCGTGGTGCCAATTTCTTGGCCTTCCTGCTGTAAAAAATCACCGGTTGAATCTAAGAGCTCTGTCACAAAGGGACCCGAACCCACTCGGGTTGAATAGGCTTTCACAATACCAATCACTTCATTAATTTTATTAGGACCAATTCCTGATCCGACGCAAGCGCCACCAGCAGAAGGATTAGAAGAAGTCACAAAGGGATAAGTGCCATGATCTAAATCGAGCATAGTTCCCTGAGCCCCTTCTAACAAAACATTTTTTTTATTTTTTAAAGCGTTGTCTAAAAATAAGGTTGTATCACAAACAAAAGTCTTTATCTTATCTGTTAAATGAGCATAGGGTTTTAAAGCTTCAGGCAATGTCTGATTTAAAAAATCTCCCATGCGTAATCCCTTGCGAGAAGTTTTAGCGGCGTAAGTAGGCCCAATTCCTTTTTGAGTGGTGCCAATTTTTTTACTGCCAAGGCCTTCTTCATCGGTTTTATCGAGTTCAACATAACTAGGAAGAATCACGTGAGCAGCATGGCTAATTTTTAATTGATCAGGAGTGACTTTGATGCCTCTTTTTTGAAGCATCGCGATTTCTTCAAACAAAACTTCTGGATTAACCACAACCCCGTTGCCTATCACGCAAGTGACGTTGGGATACAAAATACCAGAAGGAATTAAATGCAATTTAAAACATTCTTCGCCAACAATGACCGTATGACCGGCGTTATTACCGCCTTGATAACGAACCACAATATGCATGTTGTTTGATAATACGTCGGTGACTTTGCCTTTGCCCTCGTCTCCCCACTGCGTTCCAATTAATACCGTAACGGTCACTATTTACTCATTTCTATATTTTTAATCTTAAAGGCCTGCCTGGCCGTGTGAGATATAAGCGAGAACCATGTGTTTTACACATGGCGGGTTCATCCTTACGGATGATTATTAACTGTGACAGAGCGGCCTCGGCACACTCTAGGTTCAGTTCCCTTTGGCTTATTATTGGTTCTGCGCCTTGTATTACCTCGGGCTTGCGAACCAGGCAGAGCGCTGGATTTTAGCCTAATTTTTTGAAAAAAGTATCTTTCCTTGTGATACGGTAAAAATATTTTTTGATGCAGAACTGAAAAAGTTTTGGTAAAGATTTTGTCTGTTCGTATTTTTAGGAAGTTGAAAAACACATAAATTAGCTTCTTTTTCTGGCTCTAAAGTCCCGATTGTTTTATCAAGCTGTAATGCCTTTGCGCCATTCAAAGTCGCTATTTGAATAATGGTTTCAGGAGAAAAATATTGATTTTGATATAAATAAATCATTTCTTCGTGGAGATCGAGAGAATAATTGCTGGCAAGACTATCGGTTCCCAGGCAGACATTGATATTTTCCGAGACCAACTTTTTCCATAAATTCTGAGAATGACCATAATAATCCCAGCAACGCGGACAAATGGCGACAGAACTCTCTGATGATTTTATTTTTTTGACTTCATCATCCGTTAAATAATTTCCATGAACAAAAATAACTTTCCCACCTTTAAATTTTTCCCAAAAAGGCTGATCGATATAATTTTGAGGAGCAAATCCTGAAGCGTTTAAAAAAGGGGTGATGTCATTCACTTTGCCTTCGGCAAAATCTTTTTCAGACTGACTTTCTGCCAAGTGAATCATCTGTAACAGGCCTGAATCTTGTGCTTTTTCAAAGAGTTTTTTGTCGGTTGTATAAGGAGCATGCGGACTTACCCCGTAAAAAATATTTTCTAATTTCTTTTTTAACAAATCATCAAACCAGTTTTTTTTATAATTAATAAAATCTTCAGTTAGGCCTAGCAATTCTAGAAAAGCAAAAACGCGTGCCGTCGTCGGATTAGCCATAACGCCAGATTGATTGATATCCCCAATGGTTGTCACTCCATATGAAACCTGTTCTTGAATACGTTGAGCATATTCTTGTTTGTTTAAATAACCTACTTCTGCGCGAATACTTAAAAAACGTTTTACCCATTCCCCAAAAGATAACTTTGCAGGGATTTTATTTAAAAAACGACTTAAATCAAGATGGGTATGGGCATTAACTAACCCCGGCAGAATAAAACCGTTTCCAAAATCATAATCAGGCTTACGGTTTTTTAAAATTTCTGAAGAAGACCCTACTCCAATAATTTTATTATTTTCAACTTCTAGAGCGGCATCTTCTAATATTTTATTTTCAGCTGTAAAAAGAAAATCGCTTCGAATCAGCATGACTATTTTCTAACAAAAAAAATCCCTGCTGTCTTATTAAAAAAACAGCAGGGACCTAAAGTTTAAAAACCTAAATTAAGAGTTAGTTTACTTTACTGAAAATAACCATCCAGCGGCCATCACCGTAGCCCACGTCACTGATGTAGTTATTCTCGTTCCATTTTTCGTTTATTTTCTCTTTCATTTCATCCCATGTAGAGCGGGTCACCCAGCTTTGATCGTTCCAATACTTAACGTCAGTATTAAAACTAAACCAAAAGCCATTGAGATACTTCGCACGGGTAATGTAAAGATTTTCATTCCAATCTTTGTTGATTGATTCTTTTAAACCATCAAACTTGGGCTCTTTATGCCACTTTTGGTTATCAACTGTTTCAC
>CAYMKA010000166.1:0-3797 GCA_964390935.1 uncultured bacterium | reverse complement strand
AATTCGTACCCATGTCGACAACAGAAACTTCAGGGTGTTTTTGCTTTAAATAATCAAGTAATGGTGCTTTTAAATCAAAGCCGCCATGGTCACAGCCAATTGCTAGTTTCATATTTTGGGATTGTATAACCCTCTAAGCCACTTTTAAATAAGTTTTTTCAGTGACTGCAGGCAAATGGATGTTAAACGTCGTTCCAACGCCTACCTGACTTTCAACGTCAATACTCCCTCGATGATCTTCAATAATTTTATGAACGATAGATAAACCAAGACCAGTGCCCTTTTCTTTAGTTGTAAAAAATGGCGTAAACAGTTTTTCCAGATTTTCTGGAGCAATACCAATGCCATTGTCTTTAATTTGTAATCCAAAGTTTGTTAAATGTAATTCAATATAAGGCAATTCATTTTTAGATATCTTTTTAGAGTCATCCTTGGCATCAATCGCATTAAGGACTAAGTTTAGAATCACTTGGATCAGCTGCTCTTTATCTGCTCGTACCCAATAATCGCCCAAATGATGAAACTTAAGTTCGACGCCCATTCTTTTGGCTTGAGGCGCACTTAAGTTAAGAACTGTCACAATCACTTCTTTTAAAGAGATATTTTCAAAATGCAGTTCCTTTTGACCAGCAAACCCTAAAAAACTTTCCACAATTTTTTCCAATCGGCCGATTTCTTGGGACAAAATGCCATTATAGTTTTTCCAAAAACTAGGATCATTGCCCTTTTCATCCATGAGCTGAGTAAATAATTTCATAGAAGCCAATGGATTTTTAATTTCGTGTGCAATTCCCGCCGCCATCGTGCCTAGAGCTGATAATTTGTCTGAACGACGAACTTGATGTTCTAAATGATCAAGTTCTTTATTCAAAGTTTCCAATTCATTCACTTTTTGCTCAGTTTGTTTTTCTAAACTGGCATTTTCCATCGCTACGGCCACTTGAGAAGCCAATGTTTCTAATAATCCTAAATTCACTTTATCTAATGACCTTCCTGTTTTTTGATTATCTAATCCTAGGATTCCAATCATTTTATTTTTAGTTTTTAAAGGAACTGCCACATAAGAAGTGACATGCAATTTTAAAACGTGTGCGGTGTTACGAGTCGTTTGAGGAACATAAACGGCATTACCTGATTTAAAAATTCGTCCCAAAACCGAGTCACCAACTTTTAAGCGAATATTTAATATTGAATCTTTGCTGGCTCCGTAGCCCGCAACCGCTACCAGTTCTCCCAATTTTTCTTCATATAAAAATAAAATTCCGCGGTCGACTTCAGCCACTTCAATTACTTTCTTAACAATTTCATCTAAGATAGAACTTAAGTCTGTACTTGAGCCCAAAGTTTTACTCACCAAATTTAAGGTCTCTAGTTCTCTAATTTGATTTTCATGTTTTACATTGTGATCAATACGAATACACGCCGAAACCATTGTCGCTACTAAGGCATTAATAAATTCATCTTCTTCTTTAGAAAACGTTTCTCGATTAAACTTTGGTCCAATCAATAATTGCCCCCGTTTAGTCTGGCCTGTTTGTAATTCACAAATCTTCTCAGCTTTAAAATCATTACTCCCTGATGATCGTGATTCGAATAAAACACGCTCGTTCTCTCCTATCCAAACCAGATCAACAAACTTCACACCAAAAATTTGTTTGAGTTTTTTAGTGAGCATATAAACTACTTCAGAATATTGATTCGCTGTTAAAAGACTTTCTTGCATCTCAGCCAGCACGGCGGTGTATTGAATGTCTCCTTTGAAAAACAAATCATGTGACCAGCGGTCAAAACGTTTTTCAAAAGCACGATAACTATAAACCACCAGCCCCACTGAAAATAAAGTGACTAAAATATCACTCAAATAATCTTTAACCACGAGCATCTTGACCGCAATTAAAGACAAAATAAAAACACTCAGAACCAGTCCTTTCAGTAAACCATAAAGAACTTTTTTTCGAATAAACAGTCCAAATTCATCAAATTGCTTGGTATTTAGACCAACTGTTAAAGCTAGTCCCATTACTGCAAATCCAAAGGCTTCGAGAGAAATACTATTGGGATTAATCCATTTAAAAAACCTTGTCGCAAAAAACAATAAACTAATAATGCCTGTCAGGCCCAAATATTTAATTTGAGAGACAACTAAAGCATGGTGAGTATTTTTATATAACGCATAAACTTTAAGAAGTGCGCGGCTAATCGCAACAGATAAAGCGACAAAATAAAGTACTCCGCAACCAATTAAAAAAATATCTCGATAATCAAACTGCCCACGACTCGTAAAACTAAATAATAAAATCGGAGTTAAAACTGCAGCAAAAACGGTAGGAATGCGTACATAATTAACCCATTTTGATTTTTGTTTGCTGTAAAGGCTGACTAGTTCATAAACGGCCAATGGTAAGTAAGTTAAAACGGGAAATAAGAAAAAGTAATTTAAATTTGTGTAATTTTTAACTGCAAAATAAATACATAATATAGAAAGAAGTGCAGTGGTAATCGCTCCTGAACGTTGCAATTCATTATTTTTTTTAGAAACAAGAACACGTGCCGATAAATAGGCCAAAAGACCAGCACAAGCGGCATAAATCCACATGCAAAAAGTATAGAAACGATTAAAGGATATCCCTAACGGAAGTCAGATTTTGATTGATACAGGTGTCTAGATAAGTCTTAGGTCTGGATTCTTCTTTACAGCTAACTCAAGGTTACTGATTCGCATTTCATGGTTTCCAAAAACTTTTTCTTTATAGGGATCCAATGCTGTCTTAATTTGAGTCCCAATCGATTCGATGATCAACTCTGTATTATGTTTCATCTGTTCTACTAAGGCACCAATATTTCTATGATTTTCTTCACGGAGTTCATTAATATTTAATCTGGTTTCTTCACGAAATAGTTTTAGCTCTTCTTTAAGACTCACTGTCGTTGTTTTAAGACCTGACACGTCCTGTTTAAGATCTGAAACATCATGCTTAAGCGTATCTACATCCTGTTGAAGAGTCGACACATTTTGTCGAATATCCAACGTTTCTTCGCTGACAATTTTTCTAATCTCCACTTTATCTTGTTGATCTAACATCTTTTTTCTTCTTTCTGTACAGCAACTGCCGCACAAAAATATTTATCCAATTCAAATGCCAAACGGCCGAGGATGTTATGAATTTAGAATCACAATGTCAATTACAAGAAAATTGAATGCTTACTTAAATTTCTTAATAATCAGCGTGGCATTGTTACCGCCCAAACCAAAAGAATTCATTAACACTGTATTGATTGAACCTTCGCGGGCAGATTTAGAAACAATATTCAGCGGACATTTTTCATCATAGTTTTCATAGTTTAAAGTCGGTGGAATTACTTTTCGTTCAATAGCCAAAGTACTCGCCAACAATTGAAAAGGTCCTGACGCCCCAAATGGCATTCCCATATTTGATTTAATGGCTGTCACTGGAATTTTTTTTGCATAATCTTTAAAAACTTTTAAAATAGCTGCCGCTTCTTTTTCATCTCCGCCTTTTGAACCCGAACCATGTGCCGCAATAAGATCGATGTCACCCAAACTCATCTCTGCTTCAAACAAAGCACGTTGCATCGCTTCAGCCACTGACTCCCCTGTCGGATCAAGTTGATAAGAGTGATAGGCATCTCCAGTTGAAGCTGTCCCGGCAATTTCGGCATAAATATGTGCCCCTCTTTTTTGAGCATGTTCCAAACGTTCTAAAACAAATACCGCCGCTCCTTCTGACAAAATAAATCCATCACGATTCAAATCAAATGGCCGGGAAGCATTTAAG
>CAYMKA010000165.1:0-3845 GCA_964390935.1 uncultured bacterium | reverse complement strand
CTCTTTTGATTGCGTTCTAAAACAGCAAACGTTAATTCAGCCACCTGATTCACATCTTTTAAACTGCGCTTCTCATTAATGCGTTCCGCATGATCATTCCAATCTCTAATGAACTGCAAAGCCCATTTCATTTCTTCATTTTCATTAGTGCGTTGGTCATCAATAAATTTTTTAATTTCTTCTTTATATTCTTCATCACTAAAATAAATCATCAGTTCATCTTTGGTCTGATTTTTCTTGAGATTATTTAGATAAACCAAAGCATGATTAACCACCTGACTCAATTCTTTTGCAGTTAAACTTTCAGCGGGACTCCCTGACTGACCTGGATATGCAAAATAACCCATATTAATTTTGACACCGGTGATCGGCTGCTTTTGCTCGGCATCTGATTTTTTAAAACGTGGGATATTTTTAATATCGACTTGTTGTCCATTATTTTTTTTCATTTCATGGACCAAAGTCACAACACTCGATTCATGCATTTCTAAAACAGCACTTTCATTTACTTTCCAATTCCAATCGATAGGATGTTTATGATTTTCGATTTTATTTTTTAGTAGGCCAAAAATTTCCTCAGCGCCCATCTTTTGACCATTTTTAGTGCGAATAGATAAAACAAAGTTAGGGCCAATGTGACGATGAATGCCAATCTGCTCATAAGGAATATTAAATTGACTGTGAATGTGATGACGCAAATCAGTCAAAGCCACCCCCATATTTTTTAAAACCTCATCTCCGGTGGCATGCGAAAAATAATCATTAACCGAAGCAAACGAATCCATGTTAATCATGAAAAAATTTAAATGATCTCCGGGATGAGATTGTAATTCTCTATTTTGATACCACACCCAGTCATCAAAATGTTGGCTGTTAAACAATTTCGAAACGGGATCAACCCGTACGGACTGTACTTCTTTAAACTCCTCACAGACTTTTATAATTAAATCGACTAATTTTTCTTTTACTCGATTATAAATTTGATCCTGACTTTCATGCTTAAATTCATTTTCTTGCATTTGTTTTAAAAATTCATCGGTAATTTTGAAATCAATTAAATCTATTTTGAGTTTGAATGATTTTTGATCTTCTAAAGACATTTCCCCTTCTCTTAAATTGACCGTTTTAAAAAAAGGAGTGCTTTCCAAAAATCGTTGTACGCCACGAATAAAATCAACACGATTAAAACGGCTGGACGCCATGGCAATGGCTTCCATTAAAATCAGACGGTTCATTTGAGCTTCAAAGTGATCCCAGCGCACGCGTGTAGCAGAGGAAGGAGACACAACTCTTTTTTCAGAGTTTTTTTCAGCTCCGGAAATTTGTTTTATTAACACATGGCTTATTTACCCACTTTTTATGTTGGGTAAACGTTAAATCAACCTAAATTAATGAAATCTTATTCTGTAAGATTAAAATTGGTAGAGAAATACAAGTTAAAGCCTGTATCAGGAGTTCTCGACTCTGCATTTTTAAAGTTATTAAGCGTTCCTGAGGCCTTGGGATCAACGTAGCGGCTGCTGGTATCGCTGTAATAAACGTTTAAACCAATTTCATACCCTTCATCAAATTTCTTTTTAGCACCTACTAAATAATAGTTTGAATCTCCCTTAAAATCATTTACTCCCGGGATTTTGGTGTTCGGTTCAAAATTTTGATTTAAACGTGTAAAAGAGAAAATAAGAGAAGTCCCTTCTAAAGAACTCTCCCCAAATAATTTACCCAATTCTAATTCTGCTTTTGCTCTTAAACCAAAATTAGTTTTTTTAGAGCCGTCAGCCGTTGTGTTAGACGAATTGCCAATCACTTCTTGAACTAAAATAGCTTCGCCGGTAATTAAAACTTTACCACCAAAAGCCATTCCCACTAATTTTCCATTCACGCCTAAGTTATAAACATTAGAAAGCGCACCAGTCACGGGATCAAACGATTCCTTGTGAGCGGATCCACTACCTTGTAAATGTCCGTCGATATAAATATCTGTTCCTGGAATTTTTATCCATCGCGCTGTCGAGGCGCTGATATCTCCTTTAGAACCCACAATTTTACTATCCGTAAAAGCTTCCAAATTTAATCGGGTGACTAAATCTTTTTTAGAAATTTTAATATTTCCACCGGCTGTGCCAATATAGTTATTACTTAGCGCAGTTCTAATAGGATTTTCTACACCAAATTCATTGATCGAACCTCTGATAAAAGTATCTTGTGCCGCATTTTTAGAACTAGAAACTCCAATAGTGCCTTGAACTTCAAGAACTTGATTTTTGCTGTTGGGTTTTTTATTGAGAATATATCCCAAATTAAGCATCGGAACTTCAATTTTGAAACCATCTTTTGTGGAATCAGGTTTACCGATCGCATTCACTTGTCCAATTGCCGAAAAAGAATTAGCCACACTTAAATCAAATAAAGCGCTGCCATAAACTGCCGCAGGATTATTTTTAGTAGGGGTGGTGCCGGCCATAATCGTTGCTGATTCTGCTCGATTGCCCATTCCAAGACGTTGGTCTCTTTGTTGAGCAGTCTTGGAGTCACTTCCTTGACGGGCTGTGTCTGGTATTCCAATAGCAGCTTCACCCGAAGATAGTTTATTAATCAATGTTTGAAAGACAGGTCTTTTAAAAGCTTGATTGTCAGGCAACTTTTCCATCATCGAGCTTAAAACACTTCCTGCTCTTTTTAATTGTTCAGGAGAAGCTTCCCTTAAAATACTGTTGATAATGGGATCAGCCTGCGAGTAATCATTGTAGATAAGCAATTTAACCAAATGATTCATCAGTTCATGTTCACGATTATCAGAAAAATATTTGTTCCAATCTTTAGAATCAATTTTTCCATCTTGAACAATATCCATGGGGTTTAAAAAACCACTTTTAAGGTCAGGGCTATACGAAGAATTATTGATTTCCACTGTTTTCTCCTACTGATTAATCGTACTGACAACCTTATTCATCCCACATTTTGCGCTGCTTTATACATCGAACAAAACTATTACTTTCTTGCGCAAGAAGAGAGCCTCTATTTTCGATACATAATGTAAGAACATGACCAATCCTATCGAACAGATTAATCAGGGAAATTCGCAAAATCTAGGTTTAAGCCCTAATATTCAAAGCTATCTTACGAATGACGATTTAACCGTTTCTTCTAACTATGTCACCAGTGTCTCTCTCAGTGTTTCGATGCCGGTCTCCAGCGTTGCAGCTCCAGCGACTCCTTCTACTCCCGCCTCTCAAGTTCACGATCTACAAGCGCCCTATACTTCCCATCTCTCTGCGGAAGACATTGCTCGGGTCAATAATTTAGCCACACAGGGTAAATGGGATGAGATCAAACAAATATTTGTCGGCGCTTTAAACAGTTACCGTGCCCAATTAGAAAATGCATCCATGAATCAGTGGCCGGCTTTGCAGGCTCATATTGATGGCCTGGCCCCACTAGAAAATTACAGTGTCGACCAAATTGCAGGTCTGTTTGGTGTGACTCTTGCTCCCGCCACTCCAACGGCACCTCCCCCGCCCCCCACCATTTTTACTCCCTACAATCCACAATCAAATGATTCAATCTACACCATTATTTCTGGCAACCGAAAAAATGCGCTCAATGAACTTTATGACGACTCTCAGTTTAAAGACATGTATTGGAATCCCAATTTAAATTCTCAATGGGAAGGTATTTTTTCGGAAGAAGATATTAAGAAATTAAAGCAGCTCGCAGACAACAATGACGTTAGTGGAACTCAAAACTTTTTAAATCAAAAAAAATCTGAATATTTAGCCAAAACCAATGATTCCAACATTTCTTTGCAGGAAGCAAATTCCTATTACGCTCGAATAAACAATATC
>CAYMKA010000164.1:0-3851 GCA_964390935.1 uncultured bacterium | reverse complement strand
CAGTCCTCAATAAAAAATTGGATAAATTAAAATGCCGGTTTTTTAAAGATATTTCGATTCTCGATGGGAAAGTGTCGGTAGTTTTGAATACAGAAGAACACCCTGACCAATTTCAGAAATTCACTGAACTTGCCAATAGTGAAATGGGTAAAAAATTATTGGAATACATTCCCAAAATTATTCCGAATCATTTTTCGGCCACTATTGAACCTGTTGTTTACTATATTAAAGAGATCTATGAACACAGCCGTATCACAATTGGTGATCCGCTTACTTTTGAATTTGGTGAAACATTTTTAAAAGTGGCATCACTTCAAAAAATTGGCCCATTGCTTACTGGAGCACAAATTATTGATTCTTACCGTTATGATTTAAATTTAAAAAGCTTAAATGAAAATGACCTGAACAAATTAAATTATTTCAAAGATGATCTTTGGCAGACCTATTTTGAAATTCGTTTTGATATTGAAATTGAAGTGGAAAGTTCAAACAGCGATTGGCTGATGTATGTGGTGGATGCTTTTAGATTTTTCTTAAAGTTTGATGCCTATTTAAATTTACTGGCTGGTGGCAATACAAATACACTCGACCCAGATGAGGTCTTAGGATTTGAATTGCATCAATTGATCAGTGATTATTTGAAGACTCAAAAAATAAAACAAGGGATCCAGACTGAAATCGATAGAACCATGATGCAGTTTGATGTTTTTTCTCCCGGTTCGATATCCAGTATTTACTATGATCGATCAAAAGATGCATCCTTGGGAGTTTCTGTCTCCCTTACTAGCAATCAATCTACATGGATCAAGCTGATTGAATATGCAAGAAATAACACTAGATCGTTGGAAAAAGTTTTATCTACTTTTTATCCTGAAGGCACCGTGTATCTTTTAGAGGCAAACTATCACATGGCTCAACACTACTTTAATCTGGAGAGAATCATTACAAAAGATTCGGCAGATATTGCAGATTGTTTGAGTAGGCAAAAAATAACCGAATCCGTTATCTTGAAATATCGAGAAGAACTGCAGAAACAGTTGAAATCAAAATTTGTTGAGAAACACTTCAGGTTTTTATTCAACACTACTCCCGAGCATTATGATTTTGATGTGAATAGACTGATCGTTAGTTTTCACATTGTTCTGGACTTTGAAGTACTGAGGAAAAAGCACCCTGAGTTGAAATCAATGAGACTTCACAAAAAAGCAGATTTATTTTTTAGGAAATTATTTGAACCTATGCTAAGTCAGAAGGGAGGTTAGTATTTCATTAGATCATGCAGTGCAATATCCAAGCTGTCTGCAATTTTGATGAGTGTAGAGAGTTTTGGATCAACAAGCCCATTTTCTATTCTGCTAATGGTGGCTTTGGTTAAATCGTCCCCTTCGTAGGCTACTTTTTCGAGTGCGATGCCTCTTGCAATGCGAAGATTGCGCAAATGCTTACCAAAAGCTTTGACCTTAGAAGCTTGTTGCATACATGTAATCTTATTTTGTAGACTGAGGCTTGTAGTTACACACATGTAACTACTGTATGGGGGAAGAAAAAAGGAGTTTTCTGATGAAAAATGCCCCTTATCTGTTAATCATGATGGGACTTTTGATTCTTACCGTTGGATGTTCAACTACAAAGATAGTTACTGGAGGAGTTTCGTCATCGGGCACTCTGAGTGTGCAAGGGACGGTTAGCGTTCCTACTGGAACTGCCGCTCAAGTAGCATCCTTGCCTGAAAAAATTAAAAGTTTCTTTGCCAGTTTATTGAATGGATCAGCTGTCGCTTATCCCACATCAGAAATATTACCAAACGCCACGGTTAAAGCCGTCAGACTAAGCGACGGTGTCATTCTTGGAGAAACCCAAACAGATAGCACGGGAAAATATACATTAAACAATATGCCATCCAACACAATTTTTATGGTTAAAGCAGATAAGAGTAACGTTAGCAAAACATTGAGCGTAAGGACACTTGCTTACTTGTCTACATCAAGCAGTACATTCGATGTGAAAGTTGAAACTGAAATTGCATATGTGGCGGTATTAAATTCTCCCGTGTGGTCGACTCTTACTGGTACATATTCAGATACGAAAAGAAATGCTGTGGAAGCATTAAAATTAAAAGCTGAAATTAATGCAAAAGATACAATAAATACAAATGGAGTCTATCCAGATGTAACAAGCACACCCAGCATATCGGTTGTCGCAAATCAAATTCAGGCTTTTGTTGATACTGAGGCGACGAATATTATAGTAGCCAATAGTGATTCTCCACTTTTCTATACTCCGGCGAACGGTCAGATTGTTAAAAATCCTGTGTACTTTGACATATATACTCCTGCAGGAGCTACGGAGATAGAGTATGTCGTAAACCAAAACGGACAAACTTTTACGGGGACTTCAAATGTTACTGGCAGTTTGTTTTCCACTCCAGCCAGAGCTCAAGGGTATGGATGGTTTTCTCTAATGTCAAACACATCTGGTCAAATGAGAGTGTCAAAGCCTTTTGTATCAGACTGGTCTCCCTTTTTTAATTTCAATGTAATGCCAAATGGTGTTCTCCCAAATATTGGATCAGCAACTCTTGATGGCTTAAATACTGAGTGGTCTAGTGTTGGTGGAGACTTCCTCTGGCAAGACTTAAATAGAAATAGCGACAATCCGCTAAGTGGTGGCGATATCAAACAATGGAGAGCAGCTCAAAACGGCGGTTATGTTTATGTGATGGCAGAGTTTAATGGAGCCACTCCTACAACGGGAGCTGTCTACAATCTATCTTTTAATTTGCAGAAGACGAATTTATTAAATGGGAATGGAAGTAAAAATATAACTTATCAATTTATTTTTAATGGAAGTATTTGGCAGTTGAACAGTGCTTATTTTTGGGACAATGGTTCCGGTGCCAATTTTGCTTCGACGGCTGTGGCTCTAACAAGCGCTGGATCAAGTCCGACAGTTTTTGAAATACAAGTTCCACAATCAGAAATAACAAGCAGAATCGTGTTAGATAACTCTGGATCAAATCCCAATGCCCCAGAATGTTTTATGATGACTTTTTCTACAAATGAGTCTACTTGTAGCGGAAGTTGTACGAACAGTGATTGGAGCGCGGGAGGCTGTGTTACTTTTTGAGTCAAAGTTTGAAACAGGATAGAAGGAGCAAGAAATGAAAAAATTAACAATATTAGGTATGTGTTTGGCATCGATGTTACTGATCAACACAAAGTTAAATTCAGCCCAAATTAGTTGCTCCAATGAAAAGCAGATCCTAGGCGTATTAAGTTCTTATGATGCATCAACAACCTATGAGGATGTAGTTGCTATCTTTGGAAAAAATACTTCTGGTGCCATTGTTCATGCTCAGGATGGTTATATCGGTGCCGGCAGATGGTGTTCTGGAAAAATATTTCTCCAATTTCGAAATGATTATCTGGTTGCGATCATGACCCAGTACTACAGTAAGAATATCCGTAAAAACTTTTCTTATTAAATAACAAAAAAGGAGTCCTTGGTGAAAAAATCAAATCCTGAAATCAACCAAATATTCTTGGGTTTAAACAAAGGCAATACGAAGTTTTCAAATTTACAAATAATGATTGTCAAGATTTTTGGTTCCTTTGGAATGTTATTGAAAAAAATTCCAAAGCCAATACTTCAGGGAGCAGGTATCTTATCTATCGCATTTATTGCTATCAGAGTTCTGATGAGTGAATCAATGATTGAGCAAATTTCACAAAGTAATTTATTAGTCTCGATTATTTTCAGGGCTTTCACCGTTTTAGCTGGGGCATCATTACTCTTTTTAATGGGAATATTTTTTATTGAGACGCTCAACTTCCGCTTGCACTGCTACTGCA
>CAYMKA010000163.1:0-3877 GCA_964390935.1 uncultured bacterium | reverse complement strand
TATTTTGAGGTTAAGCATAATAGATCGTTAAGTGTATGTTATCACAGACCCGGGACTGAAAAAACTAATTTCCTTCTTTTTTAACTTCTACTAAAACCTTAGAAAATGGGACAGGAAGTTGATATTGATCCCATCTCCAACCCAATTTGAAATGGTTTTTATATTGAATATTGATACGAATTAAATGAGAGTTTGCCTGGTCTGCAATAAATTTAGCACCTGGTTTTTCTACTTTATGAGGGCCTGACGGGCCATCCCAGGTAATCACGCCATCATTTTTTTCTTTTAAATATTTAATAAATTTAATGGTCTGTTTTTTAGAAAATAGAGACTGGTCATTTTCATCAATTACTAAAGTTTGATAGCCATAATGATGAGCTAAAGTAGCGAGAATTTTTCCCTTAAAACTATTGGCCACAAAAATAATAGCATTGCGTTTCTTATAAATCCAAAATGAAGCAAAGGTATTCCCATGATATTGAGCCAACAAAACCGACTCGCCTCTTTTTTTAAGTTCCCAAACAATCTGATCGTTTATGTATTGAATTTTTAACGTGGCACAAACAAGATAGTTTATTAAAAAATAAATCGTCCCAATTAAGTATGATAAAAAGTTTTCGATGAAATCTAAAACCGGAACCAAATCCAAACTCCTAAAACAAAACAGTAAATACTATAAATCCACAGCGGCCATTTTTGAACCAGTTTTATAAAGTAATGAATCGCTAAAATTCCAAACAAAAAAGAAAAAACAAAACCCAAAACAATTGCCAGCAAATCCCCATTGGCACTCATATGTAAAATTTCCTTAAATTTTAAAAGGGTGGCACCGCCAATAGCTGGAATCGCCAAAATAAATGAAAACCGTGCTGCCGATTTTTTATCTACCCCTGCCATAAGTCCACCGGCGACTGTCGAACCTGAGCGAGAAATTCCAGGAATAATAGCCAGGGCCTGCATCAAGCCGATAAAAATGGAATTCTTTAAATTAATAGGTCTCGTTTTTTGATAATACTTTGCTATTAGCTCAGCAATGAGAAGAAGAGCTGCAGTCATGATCAATTGAATTCCTACCGACCTAATATCTGAAAACATTGCTTCAAAAGTGTCTTTAAATAATAATCCCAAAACAACCGCCGGAATAGTTGCCACAATTAAAGGCCACAACCACTTTGACTCTAAGGTTGTCTTTTTGTTTTGGCCGATTAAAGTTAAAAACAAAGTCCACAATTCTGCTCTGAAATAAATTAAGAGAGCCAGCAAAGTTCCCATGTGTAAAACTAAATCAAAAGCAAGACTGGGCAATGGCCAGTGAAGTTGGGCCGGCACCCACATTAAATGCGCACTAGAACTAACTGGTAAAAATTCAGTGAGTCCCTGAACAATACCTAAAACGATGGCGTGCAGAATAGACATCTCTGTTTATTTAGAAAATTTTTCTTTGAGTTTAACGTAAAGCGGTGTCGCAATAAAAATAGAAGAATAACAACCTGAACCAATTCCTACTAAAAGCACCAAATTAAAATCTTTTACTGTCGCTCCTCCAAAAACATACAAACAAGCGAGTACGATCAATACAGTCATCACCGTATTAATAGAACGAGTTAAAGTCTCTGAGACGCTGCGATTTGCGATTTGAACTAATGTTTCACCAGGTTGAGGATTCGCTTGGTTTTCACGAAGGCGATCAAAAATAACAATGGTATCGTTAATGGAATAACCTAAAATCGTCAAAATCGCGGCCACAAAAGTTAAATCGACATCCATTTGAGTAAGCGCCGCAAAACCAATAGTGACAAGCGCATCATGCAGCAAAGCAAAAATCGCCGCGACTCCGTAAAAAAACTGAAATCGAAATGTAATATAAGCCAGTAAAGATAAGGTCACCAAAATAATAATCCAAAAAGATTGTTGGCGAAGCTCATGCCCTACCGTAGCGCCAATAGTTGAAATCTCCATGACTTTAAATTTACCCAATTCTTTTTCCAAAACTTTTTGCAAGTCAGTTACTTCGGCAGGAGTGAGCATCTTTGTTTTGATGCTGATATCTTTTTCATCACCTAAATATTGAATTGAACTGCCGCGATCAATTTCATGAATAGTTGATTTTTTTAAGGCATCTCTAACTTTTATAATTTGAGGAGTCTGATCAAAACGCAGAAGTAAATTTGTCCCGCCGGTAAAATCAATTCCTAAATGCAGTCCTTTTACAAAAAGCATTGTCAGAGCAAAAAACATGACCGCTAAACCAAACCCCACCCATAAAATGGCTTGATTCATAACTTTTAATTTGAAAGCAAAACTATTACTCATCTTTTCACCATTATATGATTGTTAAAAATCTTAGCGTTTTTGGTTAAATCGATCATAAAGCGGGTCAACACAATCGCTGAGAACATCGAAACCAATACTCCGGTAATCAGTGTAATCGCAAAACCTTTAATCGTACCGGTGCCAAGCCAAAAGAGAACCACAGCACCAATAATGGTCGTTACGTTTGAATCTACAATCGAAGAAAAGGCGCGGTCAAATCCAAAAGGGATCGCTTCGACATAACTACGACCGCGGCGAATTTCTTCTTTCATACGTTCAAAAATTAATACGTTCGCATCTACCGCCATCCCAATTGTCAAAATAAAACCAGCGATACCAGGTAAAGTTAAAGTCGCCCCCATCGCCGATAAAATTGCAAAATCTAAAATAGTGTAGATAAGTAAAGCCCCAATTGAAATAAGACCCGGAATTCTATAATAGGCAGTCATAAATATTGCGACAAACAAAAATCCTAAAAGCCCGGCTTTCCAACTCTTAGAAATAGAATCTGCACCTAGAGTTGGTCCGACGACTTTATTTTCAATTAACTCGAGAGGAATTGGCAAAGAACCGGCTTTTAATTTAATAATTAAATCGGTCATTTCCTGAACAGAAAATTGACCGGTGATTACACCTTTTTCACCAATCGCTGATTGAATGGTTGGTGCTGAAATAATTTTTCCATCGAGCATTACGATCATGGGTTTTCCTATATTTTCGCCGGTTAGCTTAAACATTTTGGCTGCACCTTCAGGAGTAAACTCAATGGCAATCGAAGGACGACCGTATTCATCCGTAGAAGGACCTGCATATTTTAAGTCAGTGCCACTCACCATCGTGGGAGCAACATAATAGTGCAGGTCGTGACTTCCACCATTTTTATCTTTATATTGATAAGAAACAAAACGTGCGCCTTTTCCAAATAAAAGTTCAACATCTTTCGTTGCTGCTTTAACTGCAGAAGGAGCAAAAGCGCCCGGTGCAAATTCAAGCACTGCACTATCACCCACAAGCGCAATTGCGCGGGCAGGATCTTTAACGCCTGGCAGTTCTACAATAATTTGATTTTTACCTTTACGTTGAATAAGCGGCTCTGAAACGCCCAGACTGTCGATGCGATTGCGGACAATTTCAAGAGAACCTAAAACCGCTTCATTCGTTAAAGGAGTCGTAGGTGTTTCTCTGGCTTCATAAACCAGGCGAATTCCACCTTGTAAATCGAGGCCCAAATTAATCGGAGCAATAAAAATAATTACAAAAGAGATAATCAATAAAACAATCAAACCGATTAATTTAATTTGCGAATTCAAATCAATGCCCCGCTAGTATTTCTTTTTTTATTTTTTCGGTGGTTAAAATTAACACCCGAATGTTGTGAATGCTCATGAGTATAATGGCGAGAATTTCTTTTGACAAATGTAAGTGTCGTAAATAAGCCTTTGTAAAATTTTGGCAGGTATAACAGTCACAGTCCGGTAAAATCGGCGAAAAATCCATTTTATACTGTTCGTTTTTAATATTGAGTTTGCTGTCCCAGGTAAAAACAGAACCGTGACGTGCAAGC
>CAYMKA010000162.1:0-3894 GCA_964390935.1 uncultured bacterium | reverse complement strand
GATTTGCCGCGAGCGCTGCTCCCGGGCTTTTATTTAACTAAATTATATTTACAAAGTGACGGCGGTCAGACCGTCGAAGAATTCAAAGTCATTCAGATATTAGAATAAATTAGTACTTTCGACCTAATTTTTTTATAATAAACTCAATACACAGGGGGATTTTCTTGAAATTTCTGATTGTTACTTTCTTACGCCTTTTTGGGCTGCCGGGTCACTTTTTAGAGTTTTTGCTTTCGATGCGTAAAATTGGTTTTCCTTCAGGAGAAGGCATTCCGAGAGTTCTGGTTTCTTTTAATCTCATTAATATCTTTAGAGGTTTTTTTACACGTTTTATTGTCTCTTCAAACTTAGACTGGATTTGGCCTTTTTGGATCCGCCGTCAGTTTTATGCTGATAATCCTGATTTTGTCGCCCGTGGTTTTCAGCCCTCAAGTATTAATACCACTTACCGAAATTGGACTGGCATTGGAAATTTAAATTCTAAGTTAGAAAGTGTCGTTGACCCCAGAGGGCTGCTTTCTCCCTGGATTGAAAAATGGTCAGTGGATGTATGGTTGATTGTAGGGGACCAAGTGATAAGCGCGAGTCAATTAAAGCCAGAAGAAGTCAAACAAACGCTTTATCAAAATTTACCTATCGTTAAAACAGAATTTAGCAAAGGCAGTATTTCGCTGTCACATCAGTGCATGGCTTATCCTCAGAGTAATAAAAAAAATAAAGATGATTTTATTTCACAAAAAATTGAAGTAACTAACCAATCTGCTTATGTGCAAACGGTGAAAGTGGCTGTTTCGTTTAGACCTTATAACACCGAAGGCATGACTTTAAGTTATCGCACCAATCTCGATGGAGATTGGGTGGTGATTGATGAAAAAGCGGCGGCTTATCTTCCCCAAAAACCTCACAAGTTTTATGTTTCTAATTTAAGAAATGGAGATGTTTCATTTCATTTGGGTGATCCTGCTTTTGAAGATCAAACCAGGCACAGTGAAGCCGGCGCTATTACTTCTGCGGCTATTTATGAATTTCAATTAAATCCCGAGAAATCGGAATTTATTGAAGTGCGTTACCCCATGATTGAAAAGTTTTTACCTTTTTATAAAAATTTATTTAATAAAGAAACTTTTCAAACTCATGATTTTCTTTTAGAAAAAGTTTCTCAAGAATGGCATAACCATTTAGATCGTGGTCTTAAAATTCAATTTCCAGAACAAAAGTTTAATGATTTATTTTATGCTAATCGGGCTTATTTGCTTTTGTTTCATGACATCGATGAAATTACGCCAGGCCCTTCGACCTATCACCATTTTTGGTTTCGGGATTCAGCCTATATGATTAATGCCTTGGATTTGATGGGTTTTCATTTAGAGTCCCGTCAAATTCTAATGACGTATCCCCGTCGTCAAAAATGGTCAGGATTTTTTCTGTCACAAAAAGGGGAATGGGATTCTAACGGCGAAGCGATTTGGACATTGTGGCAGCATTACTTAATTACCAAAGACAAACATTTTCTTAAAAAAGTATATCCGTCCATGTACCGTGGTGCTAGCTGGATTAGTTTTAAAAGACTTTCTAATTTGAAAAAAGATGACGGGTATCGAGGACTTATGCCTTCTGGTCTCTCGGCTGAACATTTTGGAGTGGATGATTTTTATTATTGGGATGATTTTTGGTCACTGGCTGGACTTCGCGAAACAATTGCTGCCGCAAGACTTCTGGGCAAAAAAACTCACTTTTTATTAAAGTCTTATCGTCAGCTTAACGATGCGCTCCAAGAAAGTTTTCTCTTTATAGAAAAGAAAATGGGCCAACCTCTTTTGCCCATTTCACCCAGTCGTCGTATGGACTCTGCTGCCGTGGGATGCCTCTCTGCTTATTATCCCTTGCAGCTCTATCCTATAACAGATGAGCGTTTACAAAATACATTGCTGCATATGCAAAAAAATCAATTTATTGATGGCAGTTTTTTTCATGACGTGAACCACGCAGGACATGGCACTTATTTGGCGCTGCATTTTGCGCAGTGTTTTTTAGGTTTGCGCGACACCGAATCAGCTGATCAAATTTTACAATTTCTAATCGATCGAGCGAGTCAGACGATGACCTGGCCTGAAGCGATTCACCCTCAGACTAAAGGCGGATGTTTGGGAGATGGTCACCACGGTTGGATGGTGGCGGATCTTTTGATCTTTTTACGTAATGGTTTATTTTATGAAGACGGCTATCGTATGGTGTTTACTTCGTATTTTCCTAAACGCTGGCTGGAGCTGAAAAAACCTATCGTCGTGGAAAGAGGGCCAAGCCGTTTTGGTGAAATTGGTTTTAAAATTGAGTTTATCGGCGAACATCAAATTAATTTAAATTTAGATATAAAGTGGGTAGAGGCTCCAGTCGATTTAGAATGGCATGTTCCAGTCAGAATGAAAAAAGCGAAAGTGGACGGTAAGGATTATGCTTATGATGGTCAGCGCTTGCACTTTCCTGTAGATGCAAAAAAAGTAGAGATTTTTTACTGAAGATGAGAAACTAAACTAACTCAAAGGAGTTTTTATGGCAGATCATGGTAAAAATAGCGATGAACAAGAAAATATTGAAGATTTATTGTATGAAACTCGTTTTTTGTTAAATGTTTTGATAGATGTGTTGGTTGCTAAGAAAGTATTTACTGAAGACGAACTCTATAAAAAATACGATGAAGTTTTAGAAAAAATGGATGATGGCGCTGACCAGAAGTGATTTAGAAAAACGTGAGCATTCAATCCTCGCGCCGTTTGCCGTTTGGTCTGGTCAAACTTTAGGTCGTATTTACAAAGAAGAAGATTCAAATACTCGCACAGGCATTCAAAGAGATCGCGACCGGGTGATTCACTCTAAGGCTTTTCGCAGGCTTAAACATAAAACCCAAGTTTTTGTGGCAGGGGAAGGCGATCATTACCGTACTCGTCTCACTCACACTTTAGAAGTGGCTCAAATTGCCAGGCACATTGCCAGGCTTTTGCAGCTTAATGAAGATTTAGCTGAAACCATAGCTTATGCCCACGACTTGGGACATCCGCCTTTTGCTCATGCCGGCGAAAAAGCGCTCGAACATTTAATGGAACCCTATGGCGGTTTTGAACACAATGGACAAAGCCACCGCATTGTCACAACGCTGGAAGATATTTCTCCATTATATAAAGGGCTGAACTTAACTTATGAAACTTTATTTGGGCTTTTAAAACATGCCACACTGGAAGCAGGTCAGAAAATTTATCCGAAATTCTATTTACCCATGGAATCGGCAGCCGTGGATATGGCTGATGAAATTGCATACAACAATCACGATTTGGATGATGGACTGTCTTCAGGATTATTAAATCACGCGGATCTTTATCAAAACGTTCCGCTTTGGAAAGAAGCCACTGACATTAACCAAAAGAAATATGCAGCTTTGTCTTCCAAAGAATTAACGCATTTGAATAAAAGCTATTTGATTAATTTAGAAATTACGGTTTTAGTGCAAAATGCTGAAACGGAGATTAAAACCAGGCAGATCACAACTTTAGAAGATCTTAGAAAAGTGTCTAGTATTCAAATTGTTAAATTTCCATCGGAGATGGCAGAGAAAATTGCTATTCTTAAACGTTATTTGATGCAGCACTTTTACCGTCATCCCAAAGTAGTGGCGATGAATGAGAAGGGGACTGAAATTATTAGTGGTCTTTTTCATTATTATATGAAAAACCAAGAAAAGTTAGCTGATTATGGCCATGCCAGTGACGATTTTTACCGCCGTTTGGCTGATTATATTGCTGGAATGACAGATGGTTATGCGACCGGGTTGTATGAAGAAATAAGAAAATAAATGAGACACATGACCCCGGTTTTCGATATCTATATAAAAGATAGATTAAG
>CAYMKA010000161.1:0-3902 GCA_964390935.1 uncultured bacterium | reverse complement strand
TAAGGGCTTAAGAAGAATAAGAGCTAAAAATGGCGCAAGAGAGGCTGCTCGAATATTAAGAAGCTATCTCAAAGACTAATAAAAAAGGGCGCCTGTTGGCGCCCTTAGTTTATTGTTAGCTTATTGAAAACTAACTATTTAATGTTTTGTTTATCGTAAACAGCTAAACCTTTTAAGATATTTTCAACATCTTTACTGACTTTAGCTTTGGTCGGCTCATCAGTGTTTTTCTTGTTCACAATGCCATAAACATCAACCGTTGTGCCATCGGTGCCCATGCTGTTAGCGACGACAACAACTTTTTGAGCCGGATTACCAACTTTATTGGCTTGAACGGTGTAGGTTTTAGGATCAACTGTAATGTTGCCATAACCGTTCTTTGCTAAAACTTTTTTTACATAGTTAGTGATTTCGCCGCGACCAACGTTTGCAATCAGTTTAGAAGAAGTGTAAACATATTGGTTAGCAGAAAGTGCTGCGCTTAACTCATTTAACTTATCAATAACCACTGCAGAAACTTCCGCTTTAGATTGATTTGGGGTGCCCTCAGCCATGCCTACTAATTGAACTTGGCTCTCGGTCCCATTATCAACAATCTGTGCTTGGAGAGTGAGGTCTTCTTTGGTAGCAACGATGTTTAAACCATCTTCAGAAGTAATGGAATAACCCAGTTCTGCAATTACACCTTTAGCAAGTTTTTTTACATCATTAGGTTTAGAGTACAAGAAACTAACTGATTGGTTTTGTCGCACTAAAGGATATTCACCAATGTGCACAATCATTTCGTTTAAAATTTGTTTTGCTAAAGCGGAAGTGACAGGTTGATTGTAGATCCCACTAATAGAAACATCTAAAGCGACATCAGTATTATCCGCTGCACTTGTAAATGCAAAAACGACTTTAGCAGGTTTATTAAAAGGATGATTAGGGCTGATTGAAGAAACAGTGAGCCCATTTGTTGTGTCATCAATTTTATATCCTTTAGAGGGTAATGAGTTTTGCAAATAAGTTGAAAGTTTTTCTGCTGAAACGAAAGTGATCGAAGTCTTGCCAGATTCTTTTGATTCAAAAGGAGCTGAATATAAGCCTAGCTCGTTTTTAATTTGGGCAATCGCTGCTTTAGCTACTTCTGCGCCTTTTTTCTCATCAACTTTATCGCCTTCCATAAGAGCTGTGATATCAACCACAACTTGTTTAAGGTCTTTTTTCTCGCTGATGGCTAAATTAATTTTAGCGGGCGGCTCTTTGTAAGGATACAAAATAGAGTTGCTGCTAACGACGGTTTCAATTTTTCCAGAAGTCTTATCTTCTGAAACAACCGTATAACCTAAATCAGAAATAACCTTTTTAGAAAAGTCGTAAACAACTCCGTACTCTAAATTGGTGTAAATCTTGTTGTCTTTTTGTTCTACTTTCACACAACCACTTAAGGTCAGTGCTACAAAAAGTACAGGAAGAACTTTATAAAAATGTCTCTTCGCTACAGATAATGTCTGTCTAATCATAATAACTCCCTTAATATCTTACTTAATGTTTTGAACAGAAGGTTGACCGCCAAAACGATTTAAGTAGCTGAGTACTTGAGTAACGATTTCTTTCGTAACCGCTTCACTCTTTGCTTGGTCAAATTGGCCGGCAATAAAAGCACGAACTTCAATTTGTGAACCGTTGTTACCATAACTAGAAACACTAGCTTCTACCGTGCTGTTGCCGTATTTAATAAGACGTGAAGTAGAACCTACAACACCGACAACTGTTTTAGAAGAATCGCTAGAAACAATGTTCGTTAAGCGGAAGTAGTCAGCAGCTTGTTTTGCATAACCATAAGCAGTGTCTACGTTTACGTTGGTGTAGATTTTGTTGCCTTTGTACTCAATAAGCGCACCTGAATCACAAGCAGTAAATAAAAGACCTCCTAATACGAGTGCTGCCAAGAAAAGCCCTAAAAGTTTCTTCATTATTTTTCTCCTTTGTCGTTAATGTTTTTTTATTATCTAATCAAATATTAGATATTTCAATGGAAAATTCTTATTAATATAGAAGGAGAATAGAGCGTGAAGGTTATTCTTTAACCGGTTTATGGAGCTTTCGTGCGATTGAGATATCGAGGCTCTCGTTCTTTTTTAACTTAATGTAACCTTTGCCAAAGATAATGGACGGTGACATTGAGTTTTTAAGAGTGAAGGTATGGTCTTGGTTAAGGCTGGTTAAACTAAGGCTATCAGAGTATTGATTGGCTTTTCTGACCACAATTTCGATAGGCATACGATCTGTTACTTCTTTTTTTGTGCTGATTTCGATGGTGTCATAGTCGTTGCTGTGATTAAACACAACCGTTTTTCTATCTCGCTTAAAACGAATTTGCACAAATTTTTCTTTTTCTAAATATTCTTTAAGAAGGCGGCTTCGGGTTGTTTCGCTTAAAAAGGATTCTGCAATATCTTTTCCGACAGCTCTGCCGTTGTTGTCAGTCATTTTTTGAAGTTGTTCGATAAATTGGGCAATACTTGGATTTTTTAACGGCTCCATAATATCTTCTTTTCTTAACTCAATGGCAATGTTACGAATTTCGTGTATGACGAATTTAGGAGCATGTTTTTTAACAAAATGTCCCCAGACATCATCAGCGGCTCCGGCATTACGATTTTCAAGGCCAGGGATATTTTTTATAGAAAATTTGAGAGTAGGGGTGATTTTATTTTTTTCAGGATCAATTTTTAAAACAACTTCTTTGTTGCTGCTTTCACCCATGGTTTTTAGCAATTGGTCTAAATCAAATTCAGCATAACCAGGCTTTTCTTCTAATGGAGCAACCACTCTTATTTTTGAAGCGGGAGTTTCTGACCCATTAATTTTTTGAGGGAGAGAAATCTTAATTTGTGTTTCTTTTTTAGGCGAAAGATAAGGAGTTTGTGTTTTTTGAGAACGACTGCCGGTAATACCATAAAAATTAAAGATCTTTTTTAAGTTAATGCCTGAAAGTTTAAATTTATAGCCTAAGTCACTGATTTGACTGCTGATTTTTTCAAACAAATTGAATTGTTCTTTTTCTTCTTCTTCGAGTGTTCTAAACGGTCTTGAAAATATGGTTTCGTGGCTTTCATCTTCGTCGACATATTGAGTTAAATCGCTGCCTCTTTTATTTTGACGGTAAACAGATAAATCAAATTGCATGTTTAGCACTTTACTGGCTAAAGCCTGATTAAACATTTGTGGACGATTAAAAATAGGCAAACTTAAGTCCGTTCTTTTTTTCGTTTCGCTGTCGATATGGTGGTAGCTTGCTAAAGCGTAAAAAAGCCATGAAAGATCTTCGTTAGGGCTGTATTGTTCACTGCGAGAAATTCTTAACTGCGGTTCTTTGGTCACGGCATTTGGCACGAAATGAATATAGAAACTGGTAATACGATCGGCATCAGACTCTCCTAAAAATAATGCCATACGAGCGATCGCTAAGAAAATCTGAGAATATTTTTTATCGCCCTCACCGTTTAACAGAGGTTTTAAAATATTTTTAATAGCAATCGAACTTTGGTTTTGAACATGAACCATTTTCTCAAGCTGGTCACTGACTTTAACGTAATTCTTTCTGATGGCATTTTTGAGCACGCTGCGTTCCCCAGTGACAAAACGACTTTCAGGGAAAACAATTCTTAAGCTTGAAATGCGTTTGCTCGGATCCGCATGGTCTTTTGTGATATTAAAAATTTCTGATATTAATTTATTGAAATTTTTTAAATCGCCTAATTCAATAAAAAAGTTTTTGTTTTCAACGTTTTTTAAACCGTTTGCATAATAAAAAGTTTCGACCATATGTCTCAAAGAATAAAATTCTTTGTAGCTGAGATTGACTTGTCGATGAGAAACTTCTTCAAAAAATCTTTCCAAACTATTTCCAATTT
>CAYMKA010000160.1:0-3913 GCA_964390935.1 uncultured bacterium | reverse complement strand
GCAAACCCAACACAAACAAAATAACCTGACGCTTTAAAAAAGAAAACTTAAATTATTTACTTTCCTCTTGAATAATTAAATATGGAATTACAAACCCTACAAGTACTGCTGACACAAAAAGCCCTAATGGTGCAAAAAAGCCTCTATGAATATCAAGTAATAGACCACACGTTAATAAAATGAATGCAAGATGACATCCAAATAAAAATCTAAAATAATGTCCATCTTTTTTTAGTTCCTTTTTCAATTCTTCTACTGTTGTTACAAGAAAGGCTGCAATCGCATATATCACTAACGCCGCAAACTCATAAATCAAGCTAGCCCTACTGAGGTTTAAAATAAAAAACAAATACAAGTTAGTTGCAATAATTGGTATGCTAACCAATCCTCCATAATTTATTTTCATTCTAAAGTATATTCCCCACAAAATATCTAACTACACGGTTAAGCCGTAACAACCCACAACAATTGTGAAAAGTGAGCTATTTGGCCAACAATTTTAAAAACAGCCTCACAAGTGGCTGGGTTGTTATCGGACTTGAACCGAAAGTTAGGTTTTTGATGTACAAGAAAATCAAAAGTCTGCCTCGGATAAGCCGTATGTTTGCATATTTCCATTTTGTATTTTATATAATGTCATTGTGAAATTACTATACTCCACACCATCATAAGTTTCTATTTCCTGTAAGGTAAAAGATTCTGATTTTGATAGACTGCCTGAATCCAAATCTCTGTATCTGATGTCATACAAGCCTGCGCGAATACTATTGATTGTAAATTGACTAAAAGCAGGGATAAAAAAGACACGAACAGGATATGACTCACGCCCATTTATTGCAACAAGCTTAACAAACACATCAGAATTATTTTGCGAGTTATCAATAGTGACTTTTGATAATCCATCTGCGTGTAGTTTTTTGAATCCTTTAACGTAACTAGCAACAGTAGGCCACGTCTGGCCATTTGGTGCTAGGCTTGGCCGTGTATAGCTAGGTGCAGATGGAGCTTGCCTATACTCAGGTTGCACGACATTATAAGAAAAAGAGCGTTTATCTGGGTTATTTCCATTTATTGAGTTCACGATGCCAAAAATAACAAAAGACACTATTAATGATAGAAAGTAATAAGCTAGCGATTTATATATTTCTTTATTATTTTGGCTAGATTGAGCAACACTGCTATCAATTCTATACTCAAGAAAGTCGTCATTATTGATTAAATAGTCTATGTCTTCGCTTTTAATAGCAAGTCTAAATTTTTCATCAAATCGTTTAAGAGTGTTAACTAACTGCGTATATGCAGATTGTGGAGAAACTGTGAAATTATGTTTCTTTCCATCAAAAGATAGTGAAACCGAAGTACCCTGATACATGCCATTTGTATATTCATGCGTTGCATTTATATCAGATATAGACCAAATAGGCCAAAACCATAATTTGTCAGGTATTGTTTGAATTACATAAAGCGGCGTTATAATAAGCCAAGAGCGTAAAGGCGATGTATGCCAAGAATAAATCCATTTAATATTCCTCACAAGAAGTATTGAGACAAAAAAGGTTACACCCATGTACCAGTATTTTGTTTCATCAACCCATCTATAATCAGCGGCATCCATTACCAAGTAAGGAAACCAGCATAATAGCAATATTGACCAAAAATAATTCCATTTAACACCACCCAATTTTATAGCTAGTTGGTTTTTTTCTTGCTGCTTTACTCTAGCTAAAATTATTTCCTGAACATTTTTAGGTAAATCATCATAAAAACAACTCCCTGCCACTGGTGGTGGAAAATCTATGGCAGTCTCTGTTTCAGTTTTTTTACTTTTTTGTTCATACTGATTAGTCGGTGCTGTCTGTTCGTTTTCTTGCTCTTTTATCCAAGTATCGTGCTGTTTTCTTTTTTCGGGGTCTGACAATACTTCGTAGGAGGTATTGATAATAGACATTATTCTAGTTGCTTCGGCCAGATTATTAGGATTACGGTCTGGGTGATGCTTATGAGACAGGCTTTTGTAAGCAGCACGAATTACTTCTATAGGTGCATTACGGGCAACTTTTAAGTTATCGTAATGTGTATGAATGCGTTCCATAGCCTCTTTCCTTGAATCTGTATTTATGATTACCTATTTTTCTTTTTACACACATAATTCATATATGTTTCTGCAACTGTTTCAGGAGCAACCTCATCAAATGAAACACGTCCAACTTGAATACTTTCAGACTTGATTGTGTTTCCATCTTCATCACGGTAAATACCTTGGACACTAGCTGTTTTTCTAGTCGAACAATTAAAGTAATCAAGCGTTAGTGCTTGTATATATTTCTTTACTGGATAATCGCTTGTTTCTTGAAGGCTATTGAAGTCCCATTTAAGCCATGCTTTCCGATAAACACCATCTTTCGCAATTGAGCAATCATCAATTGAAATAACTGCATTATTTGATTCACTTATAGACTTCCAGCAAGCCGCATTTGCATGACTACCAAGAGCGACTAAAAGAATCATTGGGAAATTTTTCATTTTTGTCAAACCTAACTATTGCACTAACCTGCAACAACCCACAACAATTTGGGCATGAGCAAGTTTGCTAAAAATGTAAAAAACAACTCAAATCCAGCGCGGGTTGTTGTCAGTGTTGAGTGCCAAGTTAGACAACAACCCAAACTTTTTATTTTTCAGAGAACATATAGGCTTCTTTTAAGCCACAAGTCCCTTCAAAATCTAATTTAGAAACTGTGCTTTCAACACCTGATGGCAGCTTTACTTTGATACTACCATCAGTATTAAATGATACAGTGCCTAAATCATTACTGCCGCTTTTAATTGATATACTGCCACCATTGAGTCTTTGCGTACCTGAAGGCATTGTTAAATTAGTAGCAACGGTATAAGAATAAGTACCATCAATGCAATTTGTGGCCGAACCATTTGAAATACTTAATGCGCCAGAACCTCCAACTGTATTTTTCGCAGGATAGCTCTGAGTTAAACCAACATCACTAAAAGTAAACAGTGTACTTTGACCACTTTTACTAATTGATGATGTTCCCTTAAAGACATCACCATTAGTTGATGTAGTCATTGTGCCACTAATTTTCAAATCTACATTATTTACAGTATCACCCCATACAGCATTTGTTGATGTTACGACACTATTATCACAAGCAGCATCTTTGCATTCATAGGCAATACTTCCATCCCATTTTTCACCACTTTCTAGACATAAATCGTTTACAGCACTTCCATCTTTGCTATAAGCTGTTGCGGTATTAGCAGTGACCTTAAATTTACCAGCACTCAAACTTGTTCCACAATTAATATCTTTACCAGCTTTTCCGTCTGTTATAACTTCTTCGATTCCATCAATACCACCATATGAAACAACATCAAAAATTGTTTTAGCTGACTGGATAGCAGAGGCTACTTTTGCTAACTCAACTGCCGTTAATGATGAAGCTGTGTTGTTGTTAGTATTATTATTCGCAGCAGGTGCAGGGTCATCGCTACTTCCACCACCACAAGCGACCATTGCTAACGCTAACATTGATACACTAAAACCTTTCAAGGCTTGAGTTCTTAGATTTTCCATGACACTTCCTTAATTTTCCCTCGATTAAAAGAACGTCTAATATCGGCTTAAACAGTGAGGGTTTTCCTGTTATTCCTTTAGTTAAAGAGTTTTTAACTGTCTAACGTCTGCGCTAACCTGCAACACCCCACAACAATTTGAGAATGAGCAAGGTTGCTAAAAACCTGTTAAAAAACACCGTAATCGGCTGGGGTGGTGTCAGTGTTGAGCGCGTAGTTAGGGCATAACTCAAGCAAAACAACAAAACCCTACCGAAAACTTAAACGCTAATTTACCTGAATAAACGCCAAAAAGTAAACAACTTGTTGGCCAATTCTTGAT
>CAYMKA010000159.1:0-3916 GCA_964390935.1 uncultured bacterium | reverse complement strand
AGATCTGCCCCAAATTATTGAAGACGGGATTGTTTTGGCAGATAACCCGGGCACGATTGCCTTTAAAAAAGGTTCTCAGTTTATGAATCGTTACATGCTTAATGAACGCTCACGCATTGCGCTTTTTAGTGAGGCTGAGTTGGCAAAAGGAGGGGCTCCTTCTGGGCGTGTGAAGGCTCTTGTGGCTCTTCGAGACTTTTTTAATAAATCAACCTTAAACTCTGATCAAAAAAAACAATTGATTGAGCATGCCCAGCATTTCATTATTTATCAAAAAGAATTATCTCTCATTAAAATGGAACTTTTGTCTCGTATTCGTTCTGAGCATGTTCCTGAAGAAATTGAAAATGTGCTATTGGAGAAGATTTACAAACATATTGTCAAAGGATTAAAAAGTCATCGTTCTGCTTTGTCAGCCAGTGTTATTAATGAAATTCTTTCCTCCGAAACGTTTATGGAATCAATTAAACCTCAAGAACTGCTAACTGAAATTTATTTTAAAAATAGTGATTTTGAAGGTGGGATTACCAAAAACAAAGGTGCTAAAGCAGGAGTGCTTTTTAAAAATATGCTTAAGGAAATAGATTCTAGTAATACCACTTCATATATGAAAAACCTTCCTGACTATAGTCAGGCTCCTATCACCTGGCACCGCACCCCGATGCATTTAAGAGGCCGCACCAAAGCCTTTAACGTTAACTTTGCTTTGATGGGAGCTGATGAGTTGCCCGTCAAAATTAAAGATGAATTGTTCTTATTATTTGATGAATATCGCCGTCTTAAAGCAGAAGGGGATACTCAAATTACATTGACCAGATTATTTTTGAGTTTAGATGAGCAGGTGACTAGTGGTTATAAAACTGTTTCTAGAGAGTTTTACAACGAAAATGGCATCCGTTTTGAAATGGCATCACTGATTAAACGTTTAACCGAAAAATTTGACTCCGATTTTTCAAATGATTTACAAAAATCGAATCAAGAAATTATTTCTAAATTGACTCACAGCCTCGAAGCAAAAACCAATCAAGAAAAAATGTTATTAAGATGGATCGAGCAGGCCAAATTGGCATTAGTGAATGAATTTAATTTTAAATTTATGTCTGTGAATGATAAAGATAATTTTAACCTGCGTTTTAATACTGAAAATACTTATCAAATTTGGAGTCCAGATGAATTCGGCAATGCGACCAGACATCAAACCATTATGGTCGATCAAGAAGCGCAAGGATTTTCGGCTGCGGGTTCTAACGAAAACGTTTCGCTTTTAGATCAAAAGGTGGGGATGGATTCGCATCAGTTCTATACCGGTCGTGCAGAAGGTGCTCATGGAAATCGTGCGCTGGAAGGCTGTGGTTATCTAGTAAATGTGCAGGCTTACAAGATGAGCAAAGTCAATCGTTATCATTTAGTGCTCAATCAAAAACGGGCCAGTAAAAATGCCGACTATTTAATGACTGTGCTGCTTCCGACTGTTTATGAAAAATTAACTGGAATTTCTAAAAAAGATTTTGTGGATCCAAATAATAAAGCGTTTGTCTCAAAAAAAGTCCAAAACCTGCCTTTTATTTTAAAAGGGTTAAATATTATTCCGTGGGCTTATAAAAAATGGACTGTGCAAGAAAAAAATATGATGGGAGACAGCGGTGGCGCGGCCCGTTTTCAAAAATGGGTTTCAGTCACTAATTTAGCAGCAGTTCCTTTTGGAATTTTTGCAGTTCAAACAGTACTGGGTTCGGTGTTATGGACTCCAGCAGTGGTCGTTTCTGGAGTGATCTTAGGTTCAGCTTTTGTTTTTGTTGCGAAACGAGCTGTCGTAGCATTAACTCGTATCGCCGTTGATTTATTGGGTTTATCTGCAGCTGTGAGAAAAACTCTTTTTTATCAAACACTACGCTATGACTGGATGAATTTAGATAACAATGGAAACCGTTTAGAACAACGTGAAATTATTTCAGTGGCTCCATCGGCTGTAGAAGATAAAGCAGGTCAAGATATTATGACTACAACGTATCGTTATCATCATTTGCTAAAGGGTGAAGTGCATTCGAGTGAAATTCGCCGACTGAAAAAACTTAAGAAAAATTTGGCACCTTATTTAGAAGTGACTGGCGATATTGATATGCTCAGATTAAAACCGGCTTATTTATTACCGTTGATCAATTGTTTAAATAACGAAAATCGTTTGAGTTTAAATTTAATTAATCACTTAGATAAAACTTTTGAAAAAGATAAACAGTTCTATAGTCTTATCACCAGCAATGCCGCTTTTAGAAAAGAACTAGAACAAATTTTAGTGCCGCGTACTTTAAAGCTTAGACAAAAAAGTGTGGGCATTGGTTTTAGCAAATTTATGGTGGGTGCAGCCGAAGATCCGCAAGTATTGCTCACTCAACGTTTTAGATGGTTTGGGGCCCAGGCAGAACTTGTCGGACAAACTTCAAAATATTTTGTGGAAGCTTTTAGACGTTCAATCAAAGCTCAAATTGAAAATGCAGAATTGCGTGGCCAAGATGTTTCAAAAGCCAGTGTGTGGAGTCCTAAATATTTATGGAGCGGCATCAGGGCTGAAAGTATTTCAACTCGCTTGGGTAACATTGTGTCACTGATGTATCCGTTTATGGGCGGTGCGGCCAATATTGCCACCTCTGTTTTAGGCGCCTATATTATTTTTAGTTTTCCAGTTTTAGGGCTGGCACCCATGATGGCTCTGGGTGCTTTCGCTATCAGTGGTTTTATGCATTATCTTTTTGTGTTTGCTCATATCAACGCCGCGATGAGCCGTCTTGGTTATCCCAAAAAAGACTTATACGCCATGATGGCGCTCGAAGAACTTTACAGTTATCGCCTTATTTCTGCGGCTTGGGGTGCTTTATTTAATCGTACTGCGATGCCGTTTATTCAAACGCCAGCGAACTTGGATTTTCCACGCAAAACTTTATTTTATTTTAAAAAGAATGCCACTCATTCTGAGGTGAAAAAATTTGAAGCCGATTGTGCAGAAGATAAAATTAGATCAATCCGCGGATTTTTTAAACGCCTTAAAGTCAATTATCAGGTTTTAAGAAGTTTGCATCGTGACGTTTGGTCAAATGCACCTTTTAAAACTATTTTTACGCCTAACCTTTTATCAAAAGATAATAAAAACACCAACATCAACCCGACACGTTCGATGTGGGCTACCGCTTATCTGCGTCTTGTTGCCAATTTTGCGATGGCCGGGATCTGTGTGGTTGGTGCTGCCACGGGTTTTTCGCTTTTTATCTTTTTTCCAGTAGGAACAGCTATTACGGCACCGATTTTATTTTTGGGGGTTTTGCCCTGGCCGTTAATCAAAATCAGCTGGATTTTGAGAGGGCTTCGTAAAGTCATTGCCACTCCGTCTGTTGAAAGTGTCGATATCATGAATCAAAACAAAAAGGTGAAATAAAAATGAATATAAAAAATATTTCACTCATTTCAAAAATTGTTAAAAACCCTTGGATCAAAAGAGCTGCGAAACTTCTTATTTTGCCCACGCTTTTGACTTATGGTTATATTGAAATTAAAAGTAAGTTCCCTTATTTAGATAGCAACCGCATCACTAAGGCCATAGATGATAATTTAGATTATGAAAATGTAGTTAAACAAAATACCAAGACTTTTTATGAATCTCATGTGACAAATTTTTATAATCCTTCTGGAAAATATCTGACCTTGGTGAATAACGTTCCCCCGGCTGAATTTATCGGTTCCAAAAAGCTGGTTTCGGAAGGACTGGGCTACGGGGCTTGGATTTTTGGACAAACTGGAGACAAAGAATCGTTTAAAAAAGTGATTCAGACTGCTTATGATCTTTTCTATATTAATAGAGGACAAGAAAAAGGTCTTTTTAGCTGGGTGCTTGAAGAAGACGGCTCTCAACTTAACTCTGAAAACT
>CAYMKA010000158.1:0-3916 GCA_964390935.1 uncultured bacterium | reverse complement strand
GACGGCCGATTAGTTTACTCAGATCTTTTGAATCGCTATACAGTTCGCCTTGAGAAGCCCCTACGTCCGAATCTGCCAGCATACTTGCCACTGCTTCGGGCAAACCGACCTGCACCAAAATATTTTTAAATTCTTCAAAAGAATGATCTTGGTAAGCTACTGGTTTGTTGGATTTTTTGGAAACAGCTTCGGCCAGTTCAGTCAGCGTAAAAGAATTGTCACCGGCTAATTCATATATTTTTCCTGCATGACCTTCGCTCGTTAAAACATTGGCTGCTGCTAAAGCATAGTCTGCACGTGTCGCTGAGGAAAATTTTCCATTTTTAGCAGCGCCGTGAATGACACCGTATTGCAAAGCCGGAGCCAAATTTTCAGTATGGTTTTCTAAATACCAGCTGTTTCTTAAAAAAGTGGATGGAATTTTACTTTCGCGGATAGAAATTTCTGTCGCTAGATGTTCTTTCGCTAAAAACAGTTTCGAAGTGTCTGCTCTTAAAATACTGCTGTAAACCAAATGAGAAACGCCCGCTTTTTGAGCAGCTCGAATTACATTAAGGTGTTGTTCATGACGTTTGCCTAGCTCATTAGCAGAAACTAAAAATAACTTTTTGACTCCTGCTAAAGCCGGTCCCCAAGACTCTGGTTCGTTATAGTCAGCTTTTCTAACGGTTACGCCCAATTTTTTTAAATTTTCTACCTTATTCGGGTTTCTAACGAGAGCGACAACCTCACTAGCTGAAACTTTCTTTAAAAGACTTTCAATGGTTAACTGACCTAATTTTCCTGAAGCACCTGTGACTGCAATCATGATATTCCTCCTTGTTGATTTGAGTGAAATTAGCATTTATACTAACTTTAAGTAAGTACATACCTTTTGGTAAGTATGGAAATCGAAAAATGGAAACCACTAAAAAATTTGACGTCTTATCTTCGCGCTGTCCGTCGCGAAAAGTTTTAAATCATGTCACTAGCACCTGGGGCAGTTTAATTTTGATTGTCTTGCTTGAAAAAAAATATCGCTTTAGTGAGCTCCGTAAAAGAATTGACGGGGTCAGTGAAAAAATGCTTAGCCAAACTTTGCGCATACTAGAAAATGATGGCTTTGTTTTAAAAAAAGATTATCAAGAAATTCCACCCAAGGTGGAATACAGCCTGACGACTCTCGGTAAAGGCGTGGCTGAACATGTGCGCACTCTAGGCAATTGGGTCGAAAAAAATCTTTCTAAAGTGGGGCAAAAAGTATTATGAAAAAACCTACCTGGCTTTTGTATTTAGGAATCGCCGCTCTTTTAATTTACATCGCTTACCTAGTTCGTTCGACACTCACCATTCTTTTAATAGGGTATTTACTTTATAAAATTTTGGATCCTTTGGTGGCATCTGTTCAAAAGAAAATCAAAAATCGAGCTTTAGCAATTGGTCTTATTTTTATCGGAATCTTGGCTGTTTTTGGGCTCATCTTAAATCTAATCATTCCTTCTCTCATTCGTGATCTTAATTCTGTGATCGCATCTCGAGAACAAATTCAAACTCAAATCACTAACTGGATTCAACAAAACATCGTTCATCATCCCCTGCTCCAATCAGAATTTATTGAAAAACTAAATATTCAGCCTGAAACATTACTGCAAAAATCTTCTGCCTGGGTTTCAACGCAGCTTATTGTTTTAAGTGGCCAGTTGTTAAATTTTGGCTCAGCCATCTTATCCAGTGTTTCTCAGTTTTTTATTGCTCTTATTTTCACTATTTATTTATTGCTCGATAAAGAAAAGATTCAAAAAACCATGTCAGCCTTTGTCCCCACCAAACGTAAAAAAATAATTTTAGAAATAATCGAGCTTTTTAATACCACCATCATTCGTTATCTGAGAAGTTTATTTTTGCTCTCTCTGATTATTTTTATCTGCGAATGGATTGGCTTTTCTCTTTTGGGCGTTCCTTATCCATTATTATTTGCGTTGTGGGCAGGTCTGATGGAATTTATTCCGATGATTGGATTTACCTTAGGAATGCTTCCCCCGATATTAATTATGCTTTTTACACCGGTCGGCTTTGTAATGACTTTAACTTTTTTACTCATCTTGCAGTTCGTGGAAGGAAATTTTTTATCTCCTAAAATTATGAATCGTTCTACGGGGCTACATCCGCTTGTTATTTTAACGGCACTGCTCATGGGCAGTAATTTGGCCGGAATTATCGGGATGATTACAGCCATTCCTCTGGCCACGATTTTAATTGCTTTGATCAATAGACTAAAAAAATACTTAGTAAAACTTTAGCGCTTAATTTTGTTATAGTTTAAACATGAAAAAAATATTGTCGGTTCTGGCGGGCATTTTTTCGGCATTTGCCGTCATGATGATTTTTGAATTTACGAATTCTCTTTTATTTCCATTTCCGGCCGATTTAAATACTCAGAGTCTGGAACAAGTACGTGCTTTTGCAGCACATATGCCGCTTTCAGCTTTGATTTTAGTGGCACTTGGTTGGATGATTGGCTCAACCCTTGGTGGATATCTCTCTACTAAATTATCAAAAAGTAAGTCAGCACAACCTGCCCTAACCGTTGGCATTGTTTTAACCCTTCTGGGCGCTTTCAACGCTTGGATGATTCAAAACCCGCTATGGTTTCATGTCGGCGGATTAACTATTTTTATTATTTTTTCTTTTATTGGATATAGATTGGCCACCCAAAAATAATGCTTGCCGCCGTTCGCACAAAATATGGTCCTATAGAAAACTTAACGGTTCAAGAAATTGAAAAGCCAGTTCCAAAAGAAGACCAAATTTTAGTCAAAGTTTTTGCAACCACAGTCAATAGAACTGACTGTGCGGTGCTTACGGGGAAACCCTTTATCATGAGATTTTTTACCGGATTACCTAAACCCAAATTACCTGTGCCTGGCACTGATTTTGCTGGCCTCATCGAAGCAGTCGGAAAAAATGTAAAAAACTTTAAAGTGGGTGACAAAGTTTTTGGTTTTAATGATACCGGACTGCCCTCTCAAGCGCAGTATATGGCTATTTCTGAAAACGAATCCATTTCAATGATTCCTTCAAATTTTTCTTTTGATCAAGCCGTCGCTAGCCTAGAAGCCGCACACTATGCTTTTAATTTTATTAACAAAGTTAATTTAAAAGCCGGACAAAAGGTTCTTGTGAATGGGGCCACAGGAGCAATTGGCTCTGCAGCCATTCAGTTCTTAAAACACCTTGGGCTTCAGGTCACTGCCGTATGCCACGGAAAACATTTTGATCAGGTCAAAAATTTAGGCCAAGATAAAACAATTGATTATTCACAAGAAGATTTCACGCAATTAAAAGAAAAATTTGATTTTGTTTTTGATGCAGTGGGTAAAAGCACTTTTTTTAAATGCAAAAGACTACTTACTGAAAATGGAATTTATATTTCATCTGAACTAGGACCTTATGCTCAAAATATATTTTTATCTCTTATCGCCCCGTTAATGAAACAAAAAGTTATTTTTCCTATTCCGGTTAATATCAAACGCAGCATCCAGTTTATTAAAGATTTAATTGAAAAAAATAAATTTAAACCTTTGATTGATCGCAAATATCCTTTAGCTCAAATTGCAGAGGCTTATCGTTATGTCGATTCCGGTCAAAAAATTGGCAATGTGATTATTGAAACAAATTAAAAAAAAGGCGGACATTGCTGTCCGCCATTGATTTAAAAAATAAAAAAAACTCTAACCTAGAACTGCATTCACCTTATCGGTTAAACGTTCTTTAGGCATGAAGCCAACCACACGGTCTACTTCTTGTCCGCCTTTGAAAAAAATCAAAGTCGGAATTCCGGTAATACCAAATTGACCGGCAATTTCGGTGTTTTCATCCGTATTCACTTTAACGGCTTTTAATTTGCCTTCGAAATCTTTAGAGATGGCTTCCACCA
>CAYMKA010000157.1:0-3939 GCA_964390935.1 uncultured bacterium | reverse complement strand
TGGAGGAGAGGAGGGGATTCGAACCCCTGGTACCTTGCGGTACACATCCTTTCCAAGGATGCACGATCGACCACTCTGACACCTCTCCGGACAAACCAAGATCCCTATAATATATTAAGTTTCCTTAATTTAAATCTATTAAGTCAGACGTTCCGCTTCGCTTCACGTCAGCCACCTCTCCAACTACTAAAACTTAATGAATTCACTCCTCAAACTCTAACGATAATGTCATATAATAAAAGGCAACTATGAATCCGAACGTTAAACGTCGTCCTGAAAATCAAGTCACCATTATGCTGGTGCCGCATCACTTGGCTGGCAAAGCTTTTAAGCTGACCATGCCCCAATGGGTGTTTCGTTTGTCAGTAGGCGTTGTGGCAACAATTTTAGTTTTGAGTCTCGGGTTTTTTATTTACTCTTCTCGCATGGCCCTCAAAATTATTCACTATCATGGGCTGCTTTCTGAAAACCGCCGCCAACAAAAACAAATTGAATTTTTCTTAAACGAAACCAAGCGTCTGCGCGAAGGCGTGCAAGATTTAGAAGCCCGCGATCAAGAATTGCGTGAGCTTTTAGGAATTGAAACTCGCCGTGTCAGACCTAAGCGCGTAGAGCCAGGCACTCCTCAGTCACTCAATTTTAAAACCGATCAAATTCGCCGCAGTCTGGCCTGGATTAAAAACAGCATCCAAGACCAAAAACAAAGTTACAAACAACTTGCCAGCCTCACCAAGCAATTTGAAGATAAATTTGCTGATTTGCCGTCTCTATGGCCGGTACCTGGAGAAATTAAATCAACTTTCGGCTGGCGTCTGCATCCATTCACTGGTTCTGATAAACATCATGATGGAATTGATATCCCGACTTGGACTGGCAGTCCGGTGCGTTCAGCGGGAGATGGAGTTGTTGTTTATTCAGGCTGGAGCAAAGGTTACGGCAATACGATTATGGTTGATCACGGCAACAGTTATCAAACAATATATGCACACAATTCAATGTTACTGGTACGTACCGGTCAACGAGTGACCAAAGGCCAGATGTTGGCAAAGGCCGGTTCCACTGGTCTTTCAACTGGTCCTCACGTGCATTACGAAGTGCGCGTAAACAATCACCCCATTGCACCGACACAATATTTAGATTTAAATATCCAGACGGCTAAAAACTATATTCAGTTAGTAAGCTTATAAAAAAGGAACTTTATGTCATCAAATGGATACCGAAAAAACTTTAGTGCCATTCACACTGTGGTCGGACCAGAAACGGCGATCAAGGGCGAAATTAACTCACCAGAATCGATTCGTATTGAAGGCGTGTTTGAAGGCATTATCCGCGCTCAAGGTGAAATTTTTGTGGGTGAAGGCGCAACCGTAAAGGCTCAAATTTTTGGCCGCCGCGTAGTGGTCGCCGGCGAAGTGACTGGAAACGTGGAAGCTATTAACGGACTTGAAATTACAGGCACGGGCCGTGTTTACGGAGATGTGATCGGCGATCGTTTGATTATTGATGAAGGCGCTGTTTATAAAGGCAACGTCAAAATGGATATTGTGACTTCTAAAAAAGCCTACGAAGACGAACTCAAAGCCAAAATCGGAAAATAATTTTTTATGACCCGATTTTAATGACTGGCACCCTGTATTTATGTGGGGTTCCTATTGGCAATCATCAGGATGCTACTTTTCGTTTAATTGAAACGCTCAAAAAAGTAGATGCGATTGCCTGCGAAGATAAACGTGTCACCGGGCTACTTCTAGAAACCTTTCAAATTAAAAATAAATTAATTAATTATCATGCTCATAACGAGAAAGAATCGGCAGATGGAATTATTGAGCAGTTAAAAGAAGGCAAGTCTGTGGCGCTTGTGACCGATGCCGGCATGCCCAGTATCTCTGACCCGGGATTTTATTTAGCCCGCGAAGCCTTAAGTGAAATGATTTCGGTGGTGGTGATTCCGGGTGTAAGTGCTGTCACCACAGCGATAACTATTTCAGGAATGGCCTGTGATGAATTTGCTTTTTATAGTTTTATTCCTAAAAAAAATAAAATGGAGTTCTTTCAAAAAAAATTAAGTGGTCCAACAGGTATTTTTTTTGAATCCCCTGAGCGTTTACTAGACACCCTGCAAACTTTAAAAGATTTGGATGTGAATCGTTTTATTTTTGTAGGCCGGGAACTGACCAAAACTCATGAAGAAACTTTTCGCGGCACTGTTGAAGATGCGTTGACTCACTTTGCAGGAAAGAAAGCGATTAAAGGAGAACTGGTTCTAATTATCGAAAAAGATCAAACTTCTGCAACCGTTGATGTTCCGGACAAAATTCTTAGTCTAGCCAAAAATTTAGTGGCCAAAGGCCTTAAAAAATCAGAAGTCGCCGGTCTTTTGGCGGAGTCTTTAGAGATTAATAAAAACGAGTTATATTCTAAACTTGTATCTAAAGATTAATTTATGCCAAAAGAGACAAACAAATATTATTTAACGACACCCCTGTATTATGTGAACGATGTGCCACACATTGGGCACAGTTACACGACCCTTGCCGCTGATGTTTTGGCCCGATATCACAGACTACGCGGTCGAGAAGTTTATTTTTTAACCGGTACCGATGAACATGGTCAAAAAATTGCTGATGCGGCGGGAGCCAAAAATATTTCTCCCAAAGCTTTTACGGATGAAATTGTCCTTAAGTTTCAAGACGCTTGGAAAAAAATGGGCATTTCCTACGATCAATTTATTCGAACCACAGATAAAGCACACCATGAAACGGTTGAAGCTGTTTTTAAAAAACTTCAATCAACAGGAGATATTTATTTAGGAGAGTATGAAGGCTGGTATTGTAAAAACGATGAAACCTTTTGGACGGAGTCGCAATTAATTGAAGGCAAATGTCCTAACCCTGAGTGTAAACGAGCTGTGGAACGCGTGACCGAAAAAAGTTATTTTTTTAAATTATCAAAGTATGGTCAAAATCTTTTAGATTATTATGAAAAATTTCCTGAGGCCACCAGCCCTAAAGGTCGCCGCAACGAAGTTTTGAGTTTTATTAAGCAAGGTCTGCAAGATTTATCGATTAGTCGCACCAACGTGAAATGGGGAATCCCCGTTCCAGGCGATGAGGCTCACACTATTTATGTTTGGTTTGACGCGCTGATCAACTATGTTTCTTCCCTTGGCTATCTCACCGCGGATGACGCGAAGTTTAAAAAATATTGGCCGGCTGATGTGCATTTGATCGGTAAAGAAATTAATCGCTTTCACTCCATTATTTGGCCAGCAATGCTTATGGCTTTGCAAATTGATTTGCCCAAAATGGTTTACGCGCATGGCTGGTGGACAGTCGAAGGCGAAAAAATGAGTAAATCAAAAGGCAATGTGGTTGATCCGCTGGCGCTGGCTGATGAATACGGTCTTGATGTCGTGCGATATTTTTTAATGCGTGAAGTGCCTTTTGGAGGAGATGGTGATTTTTCAAAAGCGAATTTAGAAAAAAGATATGAAACCGATTTAGCAAACGATTTAGGCAATTTACTGAGCCGCTCAGTGACGATGCTTGTGAAATATTTTAATGGCGTGGCCCCGCAGTTAGATAAAAGTGCTTTGGATGATGAAGATGGCGATGTGATTAAAAGTTTAAATGCATTAGAAGCTCAAATTGAAAAATCGATGCAGGGCATTCAAATTCATCAAACACTGGAACATTTATGGAATCATTTATCGCTGTGTAATAAATATATTGATATCTCCGCTCCCTGGACGCTCGCTAAAGAAAATAAAATGGCAGAACTGGGTAATTGTTTGGTGATTTTACTTGAGTCATTAAGGGTGATTAATTATTTTGTAGCGCCTTATATGCCCACAACATCTGAAAAAATATTTAAAGTTTTAAATATCGCCACGCCGTTATCAAAAGACTTTAAATTAAGCTTTCAAGAAAAATATATGGG
>CAYMKA010000156.1:0-3939 GCA_964390935.1 uncultured bacterium | reverse complement strand
TCCTACCGTTAACGGCCTGGTTGGTAACTTACAATACTTGCTTTTAAACGGAATCGACATGAACGCCATTTTCCCAGGATACGGAATTCCTGTTTATGTGTTCTTAATGTTCCAAGGAATGTTTGCAGTGATCACTCCTGCTCTTATTTCTGGTGCAGTGGCTGATCGTATTAAATTTTCGTCTTATGTATTATTTATTTTGGCTTGGGGTTTAATTGTTTATAACCCTCTTGCTCACTGGGTATGGGGCGGCGGATTCTTAACTGGTAAAGCATTAGACTTTGCTGGTGGTACAGTCGTTCACATTTCTTCAGGTTTCTCTGCGATTGTTTTAGCTTTGCTTCTTGGCAAACGCCGCAACTATCCTGATGGAACTTTCCAACCACACAGTTTAGTGCTCACCACCATAGGTGCCGCTCTGCTCTGGTTTGGTTGGTTTGGATTCAATGCCGGCTCAGCTTTGGCAGCGAATCAAACAGCTAGTCTTGCTTTCTTAAATACATTTGCTGCTCCAGCAGCTGCCATTCTGTCATGGCTTGCTATTGAAACTTTATTCTCTGGCAAACCCACAGCTCTTGGCTGGTCTTCTGGAATGCTTGCAGGCTTAGTTGCTATTACTCCTGCTGCAGGTTTCGTTGAACCTCTTTATGCAATCTTGATGGGTTTAATCGCCGGTGTAATTTGTTTCATGGGCGTACTCATGAGATCAAAAATTGGTTACGACGATTCATTAGACGTTTTGGGAATTCACGGTATTGGTGGGGTGACTGGTGCGATCTTGACTGGTCTCTTCTGTACAGTGAACGGCAAAGGTTACATTGCTGGTAACCCTGAACAAGTGATCTGGCAGGTTAAAGCTGTTGCAGTCACAATTGCTTACGCAGTGGTTTGTTCTTTAGTGATCGGTTTAGTAATTAAGTACACTATCGGGTTGCGTGTGGATGACACTGCTGAAAATGCAGGTTTGGATCAAACTCAACACGGAGAACGTGCTTACAATCAATAATTAAGAATTTAATTTATTGAATTGAGAGAGGGAGTCAGAAATGGCTCCCTTTTTTATTGATCAAGTTCTTTTAACTGGTTTATCCCTTGGTTTATCTCCCCATCAATTTTTAATTTATTTTCTAAAAAATCCGTTAACATTTTGTCTATCTTTTCTTTTTGTTCTCTAGTGAAATTAAGTTCAGGACCAGATTTATTAAACAATGCATCTGCGATCTTATTCATTTTTGTCGGATCAAGCTTGGCAATTATTTTAGAATGAAGATTATCATCCGTTGTATTTTCAATAACAGTCGCACGAAACGCCAACAAGTAAAGAACATAAATTTGATTTCCATCTGAAATATTATTCTTATCAATAAAGTGAAGTAATGGCCATGCAGAGGGAGATCCGGCAAAAAGAGACATCAGCTTATCATGCCCTTTGGCTTTATAGAGCTGTAAAAACTCATCCTTAGTCATCTCTTCAAATTTATTACCTTTTTTATCGTAAATCAGATTTCCTGCTTCCAGCATCGCAACACATTTTGCAGGAATAGGATGAACCACCGGCGGAGGGGCAACAATAAAGCCATCAATCGCTTTAGATTGATTATTTGCACCCAAATTTGCTAGATCAACCACTTTATCAGACCCAGTTAAATTTTTAAAAATAACCCTTAAATCATGCCGAGATATCTTTTGATGATTTTCTCTTAAAAAATTCAAAATTTTATCTTTCATTTCAGGATATTTCTCAAGAAAACCTTCCATCACACTGTAAACACCCGTGCTTACTAAAGTCATGGCTAAAGAAAAACTAGCCATATTTTTAGAACTCATCGCCTTACTTAAAAATTGATGAAAATATTCAATATTTTTTTCTAAATAGCTTCCTTTAGCCCCAATTTTAGAAACAAGTTGATTGAGCTCTTTATCAGAACGAATTCGTGAAGGAACTAAAGGACTTTGACCACTCCGCTCGGGTCGCATAAACCAATCATTCCCTAGTAAAAAATTTTTAAACCTGAATTAAAAAGAAAGTCTTACTTCTCTTCTATTTCTCTTCTATACGACTTCGGAGTGTATTACGAGTCATCCCTAAAAATTTAGCAGTCTTGACCTGATTGCCTTCAAAATAATCGAGTGATTTTTTAATTAAAATTTCTTCTATTTTGGCTAGCATATCTTCACGGTAAGGATGTTCTTCAGGTAAAAGCATCATTTGGTCAAATAAATTAGCAATATTTTTTTCAAAATAGCCTGGAAAATCATTTAAAACAGCCTGTGCCGACACAGCAGCGGGAGATGCTGCAGTTTCGACACCAGAGTCACCTACTTTTTTAATAAACTCTTCATCCATTGTTAAAACAGCACCGTTTGAAATGACGACCGCTTTTTTAATAATATTTTCTAACTGACGAACGTTGCCCGGCCAGTTGTAATTCGTTAACGTTTCTAAAGCTTTTTTAGAAATCTCTTTAATATTTTTTTTATATTCCAAATTGCCGCGAGCCACAAAATAATCTACCAGGTCAGGAATATCTTCTTTACGATCCCGCAGTGCAGGAATTTTTATTGTCACGACATTAAGACGGTAATATAAATCTTCTCTAAATTTCCCTGCTTTAATTTCTTTTTCCAAATCGCGGTTAGTCGCTGAAATAATACGCACATCAACCGGAATGGTTTCAGTGCCGCCGACCCGTTCAATTTGTTTTTCTTGAAGCACACGCAAGAGCTTTGCCTGCAAAGGCATGGGCATATCGCCAATTTCATCTAAAAATAAAGTTCCGCCGCTGACTTGCTCAAACTTGCCAATGCGTTTATCGGCTGCGCCGGTAAAAGCCCCTTTTTCGTAGCCAAACAATTCACTCTCAAGCAAATGTTCTGGAATTGCTGCACAATTCAGCGCCATAAATTTTTCACGGCTGCGATTAGAATAGTTATAAACCGCACGGGCCACCAGTTCTTTACCCGTTCCGCTTTCGCCATTAATTAAAACCGAAACGTCGCTCGTCGCAATTTGACCGATCATTTTATAAATTTCTTGCATGCCTGAAGACATGCCGATAATAGAACGTGAAGTTAAATCGACTTCTTTAATTTTTTGCTTAAGTTCTACCGTTTCACTCATTAACTGCGATGCATTGAGCGCAGCGGTCACTACATTTTTCATTTTAGGGATATCAAAAGGCTTAGTGATGTAATCAAATGCTCCCAGACGCATGGCTTCAATTGCAGTTTCTGTTGTGCCATGACCGGTCATCATAATGACTGTTTGGCGGGGATAATCTTTTTTAATTTCCTTAAAAGCAGACAAGCCGTCCAATTCAGGCATTTGAATATCCATCAAGATAAGACTGGGACTTTCTTTTTTAACCTTGCGAATGGCTTCCTTGCCGCTTTCGGCGGTAATAATTTCGTAAGCGCTATCCACTAGAATTTTTTCCAGTGCATAAAGCATATTCTTTTCATCATCGACAATTAAAATTTTATTCAAGAAGAGATTTCCTTTCTATATTCAGTCATCAGTGCTTCAATTTTATTCGTTTCTTCTTTAATCATTTCTAAATCTTTGACTATTGTTTCTTTAGGACGTTTATCTTCCGTCACGGCTTGTTGAAGCGTGTACACCAGCATTTGAATCACCGTTAACGGCGTTCGCACGTCATGAACCAACTTACTAATACGATCTGGCTTGTTGGGCATTTCAAAGATTGTAACAGCTCAATTTTATACACCTAGAAAAAATTAAGTTTTGCCCCGTAAGGGTGGGGGGAATAAAAACATCCGTCTGCTAATTTATTAATTAAAAAATTGATTATTCTTTTCAAAGCACTAGAATCATCTTATGGCCGATAAAGTATCACCCACGACCAAAGTGCCCCCGAGAACCCCTGAATATCAGGTCCAAGCCAAAGATGTCAGTAATCCCAACTTAGATTTAGGCGC
>CAYMKA010000155.1:0-4039 GCA_964390935.1 uncultured bacterium | reverse complement strand
ACTTGTATATTGCCAGTTAATTTTTTTAACTTTGGGATCTACTGCATTTTCTGGCGTAATGGTATTTGTCGGATTTAAATAAGTGATGGTGGGTGTCCCAGTACCTGCAGCAGAGCCGGTTAAATATTCGGCATTAGCTGCATTTTGAGGAATGTAATCTGAAATATTGGCATTCGTCGCATCATCAGAACCGTCATTGCGGATCACGGTGGTGTAAATAATTTTGCTGCCGGGGATCACCGCATTGCTTGGACCTGCATAGCCATTGGCGGTGGGTGCGATGACTTGCACACTGCGAGTCACAATATTGAGCAGCGGTGAAAAAATCATGCCGTTTAATTGATATTGGTAAAAAGTGTAACCACCATAAACAGTCTGATTAAAACCTGTGTATTGCTGATTGGGCGTGTTTGGATTCGAACCCAGCACTGTAACATTCACTGAAATAGCTACAATGGATTGATTGGCAGCATTCGCGGCCGGAATGACTCCTAAAACAAAATTATCTGTGGCTGTTTCACTCGCTAAATTTTGCTGACTTTGAGGAATACTAAAATTCCAATTACCAAGCGTTCCGGGGTTTCCTGAAATGCTGCGGACCGTTCCCGTGGTTTGAAATGAAATCGTTGAAGGTTGATTAGCTAGGTTAATCACATATTCTTTGACGGTCCCCAGAACCCCGGCATTCGTATAAATATTATTACTGACCGGATTTAACAGATTGGTGGTGACGACCGTACTAAAATTAAAACCCTTAATGCCCAGCACGGTGTTTGTTAATTGAGGGGAAGTGGTGATATTAAAAGTGACTCCGGTTGGTCCTTCAAAATTAATAGTCACATCTGTTGAATAATTGTTAATGGTTACGCCTGCAGCGGTACCGATGGCAAATGCAGTGTTAAAACTAAGGAGTATAAATAAAATACAGGCCCCCCAGCCCCCTAAAGGGGGTGAAAATAAGCCCGCCCCCTTTAGGGGGAGGGTTTGGGAGGGGGCCTGTGTCATGTTTATATTTTTTAATTTCATTTTAATTTACCACCACGGCATAATTTAAAGTAACCGTCTCTCCGGCAGGAATATTGCGTACATAACATCTGATTTTGGTGATGATTGGGTCGATTCCTGTTTGGGTATCAAAATCATAGGTGCCAACTTCAGGGTTTGAAAAATCCTGAGGAGCAAAAACACCTGTACTGTAAGAATATTCGGGTGCTGTTCCAAACTGCGTTGGCAGGTAGTAAGACAATCCATTACCGATGGCAGTCAGGCTAGATTGCAGATAGGCTGTGTTTGCGGGAATATTTTGAAAAAGATCAGTAACATTTGCTGTAATCATGCCGATATTTTTAATCACCGTTTGATAAATTATTTTTGCGCCGGGGACTAAATCGTTTTCGTTGCCAGGGTAGCCGTTTGCGGTGGGCGCAATAACTGATAAAACGTTTTTGGTGACAATAATAATTTCAGGTGCCATGGCAATCGTTGAAAGAACAACCACATCGCGAGAAACCCCGCCGTAACTAGTGCCATTTAGTCCGGTGTAATTTCCGTTGGGGGTAGCGTTTGCATCTAAAAATGCATTGACCGTGACATAACCAATGACGCCGTCACGTGCTGCAGCATTGACTGTCACGCTAACAGTCACGACGGCCACCGCATCTTCATGAACAAAATAAGTCGTCACTCCATTTAGTGTTGATACTTCCCATTCGTTGGTGCCTTTGCGTAAATCATCTGAGTAACGAATGAGCGGTCTACTGTAATAATCGTTGAGTACAAAATTAATTGTGGTACCTGTATTTGATTTGTTAGTAGCCGTAAGAGTGAATGTTGCTGAGGCCGAGACCATGGCATATTGCACTGGAGCAGGGGAGGTTAGTCCTAATCCAAAAATGGCCGAAACAATGTCGCTTACCGTAATGTCGCCTGTGACAGTAGGTTGTGGATTATTATTGGCATCTTGGTATTCGATTAACAAATTAGAAGAAACCGCCGTAATCACGGTTCCTGCCGAAGTTCCATAAATGGAACTTGCCCGGGCACTAGGTGCAAGTAAAGCAAAAAAAAGAACTACACCAAATGTTCCCAAAAGGGCCACTTTAAAATAATGACGAGGGGACATAAATTTGTTCTTCCTCTTTTTGTATTTATTTATACATGTTATTTTCTTGTTTTGATTATCTAGATGGATTGGTTGATTTCAAAATGAAAATCAAAAAAAAGTAGAACAAGTGATTAGCAAGCAGCTGTCTGGTTGTTTACGATAGGAGGCAGTGCTAAATTCTTTTGGAATGTCCAAATTAAAAAATAGTTCGTTTTTTTTATTGGTGCTTATTATTTTTTTTGGCAGTTTTTTTTCTAAATCATGGTCAATGGGCGAAGCCACTCGTGTTCCCCTGCAAATTGTGACTCAAAATGTGTCTGTGGTTTCAGTAAATTCATTTACAGTCGAATTTGAAACGAGCCAGCCGGTTTCAGGTCAAATTCGTTTTGGCACCAACTATGATTTTGTAAATAATCACAAATTAACTTCTGCTCAATTAATTTTAAATGAAAAAACCAAACATCAAATTGTGATTGACGGTCTTGCCCCTCAAACTTCGTATCGTTATCAAATTATTTTGCGTGATCCTCAAACCAACGAAAAAGTAGAGTCAGATTATTATTTAGTGACTACTCTTTAGGGAGTTAAAAGGAGCCGTCTGTGAGAAGTAAAATATTTCTTGGAATTTTTGTTTTGACTGTTTTTTTAGTGAATACAGTTGTTTATTGTGCTCCGCAAATTAAAATATTAAGTAAAACCTCCAAAGCATCCCATGAATGGGATGATGGTTTTGAAGTTATTCCTGATGCAACTCTGGTGTATCGGACCACTTTTCAAAATAATGGAGATGAACCTGCCAAAGCAGTCGTGCTTAAAGATGAAATTCCGGCACACACCACTTTTGTTTTGAAATCGGTCAAAGCTTCGAGTGAAATTAAAGTTCAGTATTTTGATAAATCAACCAAAGCCTGGACTGATAAAGCGCCGACGAACCCTACTAAGATTCAATCTTTAAAAGTGACTTTCCAAAAAAATATTAAACCTGCTCAAAATCAAAAAGACGTAGAGTGGATGGAATATGCTGTTAAAGTGAATTACTAAAAGGGGCCTTCATATGAAAATATTTAAAATAAATTTTTTGATCATCTTATTTGCTTTGTTTCTCACTCAAAATTTAACTGCGGCTCCGGTGGTATCTGAAGACACCAATCTTTTGAAATCGATTCGGAAATCATTGCAAAACACTTTTGAAAATCCCTTAGGTTTTTTTGACGGCGTGATCGACAGTGATCCTCAGTTTTCGGCTCTTTCTCAAGATATCTACGGAAAAATTCAGCAGATTGTCGTTGAACTGCCTGCTCCTGCTTATTTGCGTGAGGCCAGAGTTTATTGGGATTTAAAAAATAATTATGATGATTATTTTGTGCAATATACTGTCGATGGCCGCAGTTGGTTTAATTTAAAGCGGGTTAAGAGTTATACCGACAAAAAAAGTCTGATTCATGTTTTTGAGGGCGGCAGTGTTGCTGCAAAAGGTTTTCGTTTAATGATTAACGCCGGAACTAAAACGGCTGTAAATCAAGTTCGCATTCAAGAAATCGAACTGTATCCCGCTGTCCAATTAAAAAATAAAATTACCGAAGTAAAAACTATTGCTGTCACTGACACTGAAATGATTGTTGATTTGCAGGGGACTATTTCTGGAAAGAAAACTTTGGAGTTTGTGTCAGCTTCTTATACTTCTCTTTTTGATTATGAAGCCGTTGCCGTTTTTAATTTAAAGCCTGATCAACTTTATGTTTTTAATCCCAAAATGATTGATTTCAATCAAAATGTGCAGTCCTTTCAAGTTCAAAATATCCGCACTAAAGAAAAAAACCTGGCTTTGAATCGGCCAGTGACCGGAACTTTTGATTTACCTGCTGACCCTTTAGACGGGACAAGGGGGCCCGGTAATTTAAGCCGTATTACTGACGGCGGCTTTGACTTAAATTT
>CAYMKA010000154.1:0-4074 GCA_964390935.1 uncultured bacterium | reverse complement strand
TTGGAATTGCCATGCCCCAAATCGGAATTTTAGAACGTATAGTGATTATTGATGCTGCTCGCGCACCTCGACTACGCTCGGTGAGCGGAGCCGAACCGGAAAAGTTTCAGGGACAACTCATTTTAATTAATCCGGTGATAGTTCAAAAAGAAGGGGCTCAGCTTTTTAGAGAAGGCTGTTTAAGCGTTCCTGAATATACGGGCTATGTGCAGCGCTTTGAAAAAATTAAGGTGAAAGCGTTTGATACAGACATGCATGAAAAAGAGTATGAATTTAATGGATTTGAATCAGTGATTGCTCAACATGAAATGGATCATTTGGATGGAGTTTTATTTATTGATCGCGTGATTTCGCCTGGGCAGTTATTTCGACGAAAACAGGCCCCTCCCGTCCCCTGAAGGGGATGCTTTGCTTTCTAAAACTGGAACTCCCCCTTTAGGGGGTTGGGGGGCTTACGAACTTTTTAACCACTCTACAAATTTTTCAATGCCCTGCTGCAAATTGACTTGTGGTTTCCAACCTAGTTCACTTTGAATTTTCTTTGTGTCTAAAACCGAACGTAAAACTTCCCCTTTAATCGCATCACGGTGTGAAACCTGAGGGTTAGCAGGTTTTAAAACTTTTTTAAGGGCTTCAACGATTTGTAAAACATTGGTTTCAATGCCAGTGCCTACGTTATAAATATTGGGCTTGTCGCATTTTTGCATGGCCAAAAAATTAGCATTCACCACATCACCCACGTAAACATAATCACGGGTTTGTTTTCCATCGCCGTTAATAAAAACAGGTTTGTTGTTTAATAAACCATTTCCAAAAATAGAGATTACGCCTGCCTCTCCTAATGGGTCTTGGCGAGGACCAAAAACATTGCCATAGCGAAGCGAAATTAATATCGTTTTAGAGTTTTGGGCTGCTAACTTTTGCATTTCTTGATCAACAGCTAATTTTGACTTCCCGTATTGAGAAATAGGATTGTTAGGGGCTGTCTCTGGGGTGGGAAGAATATCGGTATCGCCATAAATTGCTCCACCAGTTGAAGAAAAAATTAATTTTTTAACTCCGGCTTTTTGTGCCGCGGCAATAATATTTTTAGAGCCCTCAATATTTACTTTTTTATCAAACTCAGGGTTTTCGATTGATTTGCGAACATCAATTTGAGCTGCCAAATGAAAAATAATTTCAGGTTTTTCTTTTAAAATAATCTCTGAGGCTTCAGAGGTGGAGATGTCTGCTTTATAAAATTTTGCCTTTGGATTTAAGTTTTTTTCTTTGCCGGTCGTAATGTTATCGATAATAATCGTTTCGTGGCCTTCGCTAATACATCGATCGACAATGTGAGATGCGATAAAACCAGCTCCGCCAGTGACTAAAATCTTTGTCATTATTTTTTACAGCTTCCTAAGCGCGCTTGTAATCATCTTCAAAACGCTTAATATCATCTTCGCCAAAATATTCACCCGTTTGAACTTCAATCACCCAAACTGGCTCAGTGCCTTCGTTGCTCAAGCGATGTTTTTGACCTTTTTCGATAATAATATTTTCGCCTGCTTTTTTAGTGAAGACTTTGTCATCAAGTTGCACTGTGGCAACGCCTTTGACGACTGTCCAATGTTCTTTACGTTTTTCATGGCTTTGCAGACTGAGTCTGTGTCCAGGCTTTACTTCGAGTCGTTTTAATTTATAAAAATCAGTGTCTTCTAAAACAGTGAAGCTGCCCCAAGGGCGGTTTTCAGAAGTTGTCATCCATGAAATTTACAATCGAAGTGGGGTTTTGGCTAGACAAAAATAATCAATTTTAGTGTCAGGAAATAGTTTTGATATTTCGGTTAAGGTGCTGCCAGTCGTAAAAATATCATCGACTAAACAAATCCTTTTACTTTTGAGCAAACCATTTTTTTCAAAAGCTTTTTGAATCTCTAGCCCACGTTCTTTTTTTGTTAGTCCGTGAAGGGCTTTGGTTTCTTTTACTCTTTTAATGATTGGGTAGGTTCGTGAAGGATGAAAGGCTTTGGCAATTAAATCAGCCTGGTTAAATTTTCTTTTTAATAATTTTTGAATATGTAGGGGCACGGGTATATATAAGGGATAGTTGAGTGTTTGATCAATTTTTTGGAGCTGATTTTTTAAGTAATCTAAAAAAAGTATTAAAAGTTCGGGTTCGAGGCCGTATTTTATTTTGGCGATAAGTGTCTTGATTTTGGGATGATAGGAATAGAGATAAAAAATAGTGCTATTATTTAAAGTTTCGCTTTTGATCTGAGATTCATCGGCTAATTGTTTTAAACAAGGTTGGCAAAATGACAAAAAGGCCGTTTTTTGACAGACGGCACATTGTTTGCTGAATAGAAGTCGAATAAGGTTACTAATAAAGTGATGAAAAGCAGCAGTCATACATGAATAAGTTGAATTTTTGTGCCAATTTGTAAGCGAGGATATAAATCCGCGCTTACAAGAAATATTTGCTTCTAATTGTTCAAAAGTGTTAAGATCTACCAGACATTTGGCTATTCGTTAACCGGGGGGATAACAATGAAAAACAAATACGTATTCGCAGACTTAATCGCACTTATCAATGATAAAAATCCCGTCCAAAACGTGGAATTTCACTTAAAACTCAATGATCCTGATGAATTAGCTAAAACGATTGTCGCTTTTGCGAATACCAGCGGTGGAACACTCGTTTTGGGCATCGGTAAACATACTTTGCACCTAGTTGGTTATCCTCATTCCAAAGAAACAATCGAGGAAGTTTGTAAACGCAAAATTTCACCCAGTTTAAATGTGGCTGTTTCAAAAATTGAGCGCGGGGACAAGGCTATTTACGTTTTAGATATTCCAGAAGGTGCTGATAAGCCTTACCGCGTCAATAACATCAGCTACACTCGAGAAAATAATAAAATTGAAGTGGCAACTGCTGAAGAAGAAAAAGAAATGAATCCATGGGGAGTAAATGGTTTAAATACTCGCCAAAGACAGGCCCTGGCTTTTTTAAATACTCACCCTCGTATTACCAATAAAGAATATCGTGAACTGTGTGATGTCTCTCATAAAACGGCTCATATTGAACTGACCGAGCTTTTAGATAAAGAAGTTTTGGTTGTGGAAGGTGCGGGACGTAGCACGTATTACCGTTTAGCAACTCCTTCTGATAAAGCAAATATTCGTAAAGCCAAAGCAGAAACCAAAACAAAATCTGCGCCGGCCTTGTCGACTCCAGAAATTGATGAGCACGAAGAATTAGAAATTAGAAGTGAAACTCAGGCCAGTGATGATGATGTTCCATCATTTTTAAAATACTCAAAAATTGATTTAGAAGTGGAAGAATCTGACAATAGAGCTAAAGTTGAAAAAGCACCACAGACTGAAAATTTATTTACTACTTATAAAGAAGTGGATTTAGAGCCTTTTTCTTTAGATTACGCTAACGAAGAGAAGGAATAAGTTTAAAACAATTTTAACTGAATCTGATCGTTATCTTGAATTAATTTCTCCAAAATTTCTTCAGCGCGTTTAACAACTTCATTGGGGAGACCTGCAAGAGCCGCAACATGAACACCATAACTTTTATCGCAAGGCTGATTAATAACTTTGCGTAAGAACACAATTTGTTTTTTACCTTCCCTAACTTCTTCTTTAATCGCCAGCGAATAATTTTTTACTTCTGGATAAAGCTCAGCGAGTTTGGTTAATTCTTGATAGTGCGTTGCAAAAATAACTTTGGCTTTTATTTTTTTAATTAAATATTCGCTGACACTCCAGGCAATACTGACTCCATCGAAAGTGGCAGTTCCCCGCCCTACTTCATCCAAAATAATTAAACTGTTTTGTGTGGCTAAATTTAATATCGATGCCGTTTCAGTCATTTCAACCATAAAGGTGGAGTGTCCGGAAGCAATGTCGTCAGATGCTCCAACACGAGTGAAAATTCGGTCAATTAAAGACCATTGCATAGCGCTGGCTGGTACAAAAGACCCTATTTGAGCCATAAGGACTATCAGTGCATTTTGACGCATGTAGGTCGATTTTCCGGCCATATTGGGGCCTGTAAGCAGAATAAAAGCATTCTCCTGCATC
>CAYMKA010000153.1:0-4086 GCA_964390935.1 uncultured bacterium | reverse complement strand
CCTTTGCCTGATTTAATAATCAAAGGTTCGGTTTGTTCGTAATCTTGCATTTGGGTAAAGGGGTGCCAAATCAATTGCCGATCGAGTTTTTTCAACTTATAGTTTTTTGACATGGAACAGAATTTTAACAGCCCAAGGGATTGATAAGTAGAAGATCTATTTTATTTAGAATTTACTTCTGGCGAATGATAAATATCAAAATTTTCTATCGAAGTTTTTTTGATAAAGATTTCACTATAGCCTTTAACATCTCGTGTGATTTGTCCGCCCATAATCAAAATAATGGGGCGGCGTTGTTTTAAATAATCATTAAACAATTGCTCCATAAATTTTTTGGCAGTCTCATGATAAAAAGGCAGATATAAATAAAAAATATTAGCTTGAGTTAAAGTTTGATTCAGTACATCTCCCTCATACAATGTGACCTGAGTAAATTGATTACGAGTCACATTGACCTTCAGATTATTTTTTAAAATTTTTATCGCTTTCTGATTAGGCTCAACCCCTATCAGCTGTTTAAAATTCATGGTCAAAAGTGCTGCCAGCATACGTCCATGACCGCAGCCCACATCCATAAAACTTAGCTCCTGATAAGGTCGTAAATAATTCATCATCTGCGTCACAATGCGGTAAGGAGTCGGAATAGTATCCACTCCGTCTCCGAATAGAGTTTTGTCACTGTCTTTAAAAAAACAAAGAGGAGTTTGAATGCCTAAAAGTTCATCAAAGCAAGTGTCTCGGACAAAATGATTTTGAATAATATCTAAAAAAGTCATTTCTCTATTAGTTAATTTTTCACGATAAAAAGAAAGTTTTGAAAAAAAATAACTAATTTGATTCGCAGAAACATTTTTAAAAGAAAGCATTCTTTCTTTAATCGTTAGTTTTAAAAATATCTCCCATTGGCTTTAAAGCAGCCACTAATTTCAAAATGTCTTCTTCGGTATGTTGGGCGGTCAAAGACAGTCTGAGCCGGGCACTGTCTTTAGGGACAGCAGGGTAACGAATCAGAGGAATAAAAATGCCCTTATTTAATAAGATCTCATAAGCCTTTTTTGCTTCGGTTGCAGAACCAATCACCAAAGGTTGGATAGCACTTTGAGAAATCAATTTCAAACCAATTTCTTCTGCTTTCTGACAAAAATAATTAATATTACTTTTTAATTTATTTTTTAACTTTAATCCCCGGTCCGATCGAATGATTTCAATATTATTTTTCACTGCCAAAACTAAAAGAGGCGAAAGGGTTGTCGAAAAAATATAAGGTCTCGAAAAATTAATTAAGTAGTCGATGATTTCATGAGAAGCACTAATGCTTCCGCCTTGCGCTCCCACCGCTTTACTAAAAGTGGTCACAATCACATCAACATCTTGTGAGACGTTTTGTTCTTCACATAATCCGGCACCGGTTGCACCATAAGCTCCCACTCCATGAGCTTCATCGACAATAAGCAGAGCGTTATATTTTTTCTTAAGTTGGACCAGTTTTTTTAAGTCAGCTGCATCGCCATCCATACTAAAGATTGAGTCCGTCACAATAATTTTTTTAGGGTAATCTTTAAATTTCTCCAGTTTGGTTTCTAAGTTTTGGTAGTTTAAATGCAAATAAGAAAATGCTTTGGCGCCCGATAATAAAATTCCATCAATTAAACTGGCATGACTGAGTTTGTCATAAAGAATCAGCGTTTCTTTATCGGTCAAGCCTGTCACTGCGGCCACATTGGCTTGAAAGCCTGAAGGAAATAAAAGCGTGCGTTCTTTTTGCTTCCAGTCCGAAATGATTTTTGAAAGTTCGTCATGAATACTTTGATTTCCAGAAACCAGCGCCGCAGCACCGGCGCCACTTTGAGCAGAAATCGTTTGAATGGGCTGAGCCAAACCTAAATAATCGTTAGAAGAAAAATTTAAATAAGTTTTTTGACCAAAATTTATTTCGCGTCCATTATTTTGGGAAATCGTTTTTAAAATACGATATTGATCCTGCTCACGAAGAGTGGTTAATTCTTTTTCAAACATATCTTTAAACCTTGTAAGAAAACTTCAATGTCATTTTCAGTATTATGAATGCCCAAACTAATGCGAAGAGAACTTTGCGCCTGAGCAGGCGCTAAACCCATCGCTAGTAATACGTGCGAAGGTTCTTTTTTGCCTGATGAACACGCCGCCCCCGTCGAAACAAATATATTTTGTTCTGATAAATCGCTTAATAATTTTTCACCCTGGGCTCCCGGCAAATAAATATTTAAAACATGAGGATTTCTGTTTTTAATTTCGCCATTCACTTTGGAGCCCGGAAAAAATTTTAAAATTTGATTTTCTAAATTATTTCTCAAATTTTCTAAAATCTGTGCTGAGTTTTTTTGATAACCAATCTCGAGAGCCTTTGCCATCCCAACCACAGCTGGTAAATTTTCAGTTCCGGGTCTCAAACCATTTTCTTGTAAGCCGCCGGTCATCAGCGGTTCTAATTTAATTTGGCGAGACATCAAAAGCGCACCAATGCCTTTAGGACCATTAAATTTATGTGCGGCAATTGACAACAAATCGATGGGATCACGACTTAAATCAAATTTCTGATACGGCACACTTTGGACTGCATCCACATGAAAATAAACATCACGTTTTCGACAGATTTCGCCAATTTCTCGAATGGGCTGCAAAACTCCGGTTTCGTTATTGGCCGACATCACCGAAACGAGCAGTGTCTCGGGGGTGATGGCCTTTTCAATATCGCTAGCCAAAACCTGACCGTCTTGTTGCACAGGCACAAAAGTCACTTTAAAACCTATTTTACGCATGGCATTCATCGTATTAAGAACAGCAGGATGTTCGATCGCTGTCGTAATTAAATGATTTTTTAAACCTCGATTAGTTAAACAAATTCCGCGTATCGCCAAATTGTCTGACTCAGTTCCAGAACTGGTAATAACTGTGTTCTCAGCTAAAGCCCCAAAATGAAATGCAATGCCTTGCTTGTGTTTTTCATAAATTTCTCTAGCTCGCCTGCCCAAAGCATGCAGTGAAGAAGGGTTTTGAAACTCTTCTAAAGCTGAAATCATCGTTTTTTTCACTTCAGAATGAAGCGGAGTGGTCGCGGCGTGATCTAAATAAACAGAAGTCATGGGGACGAAAGTTTAACATGTCGCTACAATTGCCAGATGAATTCGAGCTCCAAAATGAAAAAAGTCAGTATTTTTGACACGACCTTGCGCGACGGCGAACAAACCGAAGGCATCTCGTTTACCATTGCTGACAAAATCAAAATCGCCAAAATGCTCGATGATTTGGGCGTTGATTACATTGAAGGGGGCTGGCCGGCGGCTAACCCCAAAGCGATGGAATTTTTTCATCAGATTAAAAAAGAAAAATTAAAACATTCTGAAATGGTGGCCTTTGGTGCAACCGCTCATCCTAAAAATAAAGCAGCTGACGACCCCAACTTACAAGGCCTCATTGAATCGGAAGCACCGGTGGTTTGTATTTTTGGAAAAACCTGGGATTTGCATGTGCGAGAAGCATTAGGTATTTCTTTAGAAAAAAACTTAGAAATCATTGCCGACTCCATTAAGTTTTTAAAATCAAAAAAGAAAAAAGTTTTTTTTGACTCTGAACATTTTTTTGATGGTTACAAAGCCAATCCGGAATATGCACTAAAAGTCGTTAAAACGGCTTGTGAAGCTGGTGCAGACACAGTGGTTCTTTGTGACACCAATGGCGGAACTCTTTATTTTGAATTTGAAGATATTATTGAAAAAGTAAAAAAAACAATCGATTGTGAATTTGGCATTCATTGTCACAACGACTCTGAATTGGCTGTAGCTAATAGTTTAATGGCCGTAAAACTGGGCGCCACTCAAGTGCAAGGCACGATCAATGGAATTGGGGAACGCTGCGGGAATGCGAACTTAGTTTCGATTATTGCCAATTTAAATTTAAAAATGGGCTTGGAAGTTTTAGATAAAAATAAATTAAAAAAACTCACTGATGTTTCGCACCGTGTTTCTGAAATTGCGAACTGGCATCCCAATGCGCAGCAGCCTTTCGTGGGAAAGTCGGCTTTCACGCATAAAGGGGGTATTCACGTTA
>CAYMKA010000152.1:0-4104 GCA_964390935.1 uncultured bacterium | reverse complement strand
AAAAAATATTGGAGATGTAAATGGCTTACACACTTAAACAATTAAGAGATAAAACTTCCGCTGGCATGATGGACTGTAAAAAAGCTTTGGCTGAAGCCAAAGGCGATATGGAAGCTGCTCAAAAATGGCTTCGTGAAAAAGGTCTTGCTTCTGCTGCAAAACGCAGTGGTCGAACCACTTCACAAGGAACTATTGAGTCTTACATTCACATGAATGGCAATATTGGCGTGATGGTGGAACTTAACTGTGAAACCGATTTCGTGGCTAAAACTCATGAGTTCAGAGCACTCGCTCGTGACATTGCGATGCATATTGCTGCTTTGAGTCCTCAATATTTAAAACGCGAAGATGTTCCTCAAGACATTATCGATAAAGAAATTGAAATTATTAAAGCGCAGGCGAAAAGTGAAGGAAAACCGGAAGCGGTTCTTCAAAAAATCGCTGATGGTCGTATCAGTAAGTTTTACAGCGAAATTTGTTTAGAAGAACAACCTTTTGTGCGTGATACCGATAAGACCGTTTCTGATTTCGTTAAAGAAACAGCGTCAAAATTTGGTGAACACGTTCAAATCCGTCGTTTTGTCAGAATGCAATTGGGCGAAGAGTAAGCGTTAGGCAGAATAGGTTTATCTAACTTCTATCGCTAGTCCGATCTGAGTTTTCTTTTCATCAATATTAAACTCAACTCGTGCTCGTCCTTTCCAGTAGTGATCAACGATATTAAGCAAGCTGATAGTGCCTAGGCCGTGTGCATATTGTGCTTCTACTTCAAGCACATATTCTTCGGCGAGATAATCGTTAAAATCTTTTCCTGCTTTTTTATATTCTTCATATTTGTTTATTTTTTGATTGAGTCGTTGGTGGTTTAGCTCATTCATGGGGGGAGAAATAATAAAAAAAGTGACGTGGGGCGTTTTTTGCCCTGCGGCATTAAAACGAGGGGCTAAACTGATATAAAACTTCATAATATTTGGATTTTCTTTTTCCAATTTTTTAAATTTTTCAATTAAAAGCAGACGGTGTTCTTCTTTTTGAGTCCCTCGAGGTCTAAGCTCGAAATTAGGTTCATGATAGCGCAGAGATCCTTCCAAGGCGTTTTTAATTAATTCTCGGAGGACATATTCTAAAGGACTCTTTGTTTCTTCTGAAATTCCATACTGTTCTTCGAAAAATTCAATGAGCTTAATAAAATTATCCATGGCTTGAGACGAAAAACCGGAAAGATTTTTTTGAATTTCAAGAGTGGAGTCGCCTTGTAACCCTAAATAAAAAGCATGTTCAATGCGAATCAAAGCAACTTCAGGCTTCAGGATAACCATCATCATTTTATTAAAATCATAATCTCGTTTGAAATGCTTAAATGAAAGACGGAGATAATCATTTTCTTCTTTAATTGAATCGTATTGCCAAGTTGCAAAAGGATTTTTTCTGAGTTCTTCCGCGGTCATTTTTGTTAATAAATTCATTAATGGAGTTCCCCCTAAAAATTAAGCAGTGATTGTACAGGAATATTAAGACTTAATCGAGTAAGATTGGGCATGCGTGTAAGAGCCGGAGCGATTCTGATTCAAAACGATAAAATTCTTTTGGCAGAACACCATAAAAAAAATGACAGTTATTTTGTTTTACCAGGGGGCACTGTCGATCCTCGTGAGACCATCGAAGAAACTTTAATCCGCGAAATAAAAGAAGAAGCAGGACTCTCGGTGACCGTTAAAAAATTGGTTCTCGTTCATCAGTTTGTAGATAAAAAATCACGACAAGACGTTCAGTTTATTTTTACAGTTCAATTAACCGGCGGAAATTTACGGACAGAGATTAATCACGTTACGGACCCTGCTTTAAAATCTTTACAATGGATTAATTTGAAAGATTTTGAAAAAACAAAATTTAAACCTGCGATCCAGAAAGAAATTTTAAATGTAATAGAGCATCCTGGTAATGGACTAAAGTATTTAGGGAATTTTTAGGCCCCCCAACCCCCTGAAGGGGGTGTTATTGTTCTAGAGAACAAAGCATCCCCTTTCCGCGAAGCGTGCCTTCGGTAGGGGACGGGAGGGGCCAGAAAGAGATTATGAAAAAACTTTATTTGATCGACGGTTTTAGTTTAGCGTTTCGCGCCTATTACGCTTTGCCGCCTGAAATGATGAATCGTGAAGGGCACTTTACTAACGTTTTACATGGTTTTTTAAATATTCTTTACAACATTATCAATGAAGAAAAACCTGATTATTTTGCAGTGGTGTTTGACCGCAAAGAACCCACTCGTCGTCACAAAAGTTATAAAGAATACAAAGCGAATCGCCCGGAAGCTCCGGAGCCTTTCAAAATGCAGGTTGATCCTCTAAAAGACATTATTCGCAGTATTGATATCCCGCTTATTGAATTGGCTGGCCATGAAGCCGATGACATTATTGGAACGATTGCTAAGCAGGCCTCTGAGCAGAAATTAGAGGTTCGTATTCTCACGGGAGACCGAGATGCTTTTCAACTTATTGATAAACACATTACAGTGATTTATCCCAAAAAAGGCATTCGTGAAACACAAGAAATCACCCCAGCTGTTTTTGCTGAAAAGTACGAAGGTTTAAAACCGATGCAAATTATTGATCTAAAAGCTTTAGAAGGGGATGCTTCCGATAATATTCCTGGAGTCAAAGGAGTGGGGGTCAAAACGGCGACAGAACTGCTTAAAAAATTTGGCAGTCTTGATCAAATTTATAAAAACTTGGCCAAAATCGAACGTGAAACATTGCGTCAAAAATTAGAAGAAGATAAAAAAAATGCATACCTCTCTCAAGACTTAGCAACTATTGATTTAGATGTGCCCATTAAAGAAAAATTAAAAGATTTAGAGTTTAAGGAAGCACATTGGGAAAAGGCATTGCCGCAACTAAAAAGGTTTGAATTAAATGCTTTGATGAAGAGATTGGGATTGGTAGAGGCAGTTGCGCCGACGGTGACGGTAGGGACAGAAGAGTCTTCTGTCCCTACGCCACCGGTCGGCGGGATTCCTGGATCATTTGAAGTGGCTTTGATGAAGTTTTTACTTAATCAAGATCGAGCTATAACGAATGAAGAAATTACCGCTGAAGAAATTGCACAGAGAGACCAACTTTTTAAGGAGTTAAAGAAACAAGGTTTAGAGAAAGTTTTTAAAGAAATTGATATGCCATTACAACCTATTTTGTTACAAATGCAAAAAGACGGGATCAAAGTTAATTTAGAATATTTAAAAGATTTTTCAAAAGAATGTGAAAAGGAAATTGCCAAAATAGAAAAACAAATTTACAAACTGGCCGGCGAAGAATTTAATATTAATTCTCCTAAGCAGCTGGGTGTTATTTTGTTTGAAAAATTAAAATTACCGACAGCCAAAAAAACAAAGACAGGATTTTCAACAGACTCCAGTGTGTTAGAAGGTTTGGCCGAACAAAAACACGATATTGCTCAAAAGATTTTAGATTACCGCTTAATTGCTAAATTAAAATCAACTTATATTGATGCACTGCCGGAACATATGGACGATAAAGGATTTGTGCATAGTTTTTTAAGCCAGACTGTGGCGGCAACGGGACGTCTGAGTTCTCAAGATCCTAATTTACAAAATATTCCAACCAGAAGTGAAATGGGGAAGCGAGTGAGGGCTGCGTTTATTCCCCGTGAAAAAAATGGATACATTCTATCGGCTGACTATTCTCAAATTGAATTGCGTATTTTGGCCCATGTTGCAAACGTTAAAAAATTAATTGAGGCTTATGCCAGCAACCGCGATATTCATACGGCCACTGCGAGTGAAATTTTTAATGTCCCTTATGAAAAAGTAGACTCCACACTGCGTTCGCATGCGAAAGCGATTAACTTTGGCATTATTTACGGCATGGGACCTCTGGCACTTTCAAAACAAACCGGAGTGACCATGACACAGGCTAAAGAATTTATTGCTAAATATTTTGAACGTTATCCCGAAATTAAAAAATATATGGACGACACAAAGGCCTTTGCCCATAAAAATCTTTATGTGGAAACTTTTTTAGGACGTAAACGCTTCTTAAAAGACATTAACTCTAAAAATCCCATGATGGCAGCTAACGCAGAGCGCCA
>CAYMKA010000151.1:0-4130 GCA_964390935.1 uncultured bacterium | reverse complement strand
CACGCTTGTGTTAGCAGGGAACATTAATTTTTCTACATTGCGCTCCCTGCATTATGCTAGAGCAACCTATGGCAATGTAACCGCTCTGCATGTGGCTTTTTCTGAACTAGAAGCCCGCGAATTTGAAGAGCAGTGGAAAGACTTTGGGATGGGCGTCCCTCTTAAAGTTTTGTTTTCGCCTTACCGTTCTCTGTTTAGTCCGGTTTTAGAATATATTGCTGAAATTAAAGACCAAAAAGATGCACCGCTGGTGACGGTGGTGATTCCTGAATTTATTCCGGCGAAGCGCTGGCATTTATTTTTACATAACCAAAGTGCTTACCGCCTCAATTGGGAATTACGCAAAATCCCTGGGGTGATGGTGAACCACTATCGTTATCGCTTAAGGGTTTAAGTATTTTTTTGAAATTCTTTTTCCAAACTCTCGATTAATTGCTGTTAGCTAAAAAACCCGTGACAGAGGGTGTTAAGCACCATAGAATCACGGTCGTTTATAAGACAAAGGAGCCTCAATGTTTTTACTCAATAATTTGAAAGCAGATCAATTAAAAGTCCCCGTTTTAGCGTTACCCAAAGGAATGGTTTTTGCGTTAAGAGCCGTGGGTTCGCATATACAAAATGTGGAAACTTCTCTGATGAAAGAACCTAAAGACTTAGTCAAAAAAATTCTTAAAGAAAAATTGAAAATACTTAAGGTCGAACATCCCGAGCTGGCAGAATTTTTCCATCACCATGAAGAAGACTTGATTAAAGAAGGACATATTCGAATTTCAGTTGGGATTTTTAACACTTTTCAAAGCATTAAACTCACTCAAAAATATTACAATGCAGGGATTCCTGCTAACAGTGTTGTAGCAGATGTAGAGTCAGTGATTTCAAGCCGTAGTTTCGATATTTATGACGGGGTAACGACAATCGATAATTTTAATTATATTAAATCGATGACCAAAAAATTCTCTTATCTGCCTTTGTCGGCTGCGATTGTCAAAGAGCATGAAAATAATAAAGAAAAAAAGATTGGTGCGCTTGTTAAAGCCATTTTGTCTCATGGCGGAAAATTTTCAGATAAAGAAATCAGACAATACTATACCGAAGAAGATCTTGAAGAATTGACAAAGCTAAGCCTGACTCCGCAGCGCTTTGCTGTGGAACAACATAGTTATGTGATTGGCGAAGAAAAATAATTACTAATGTTTCAGTTAAAAATATTTCCAATTCAAAATGGTTTTGATCCAATTGTCTTAGATGGATCAAAAAATATTCATTTAGTAAGTCAGTTTGAAGGCAGTATTCAGCCTCTTTTAGATCGTTTTCATCTCAATTTAACTAATGTGTTTATTCGTGATGTGGTTCGCGGTAGTGCTGCGACTCCTGTGGCAAGTAAGTTTATTGGCAGTAAATTAGAAAGAATGGTGATAACGGGTAATGCTATTTCTGCTTTGGGAACTTGGCTGAACGGTGGGTATGGCGATGTCTAGAAAGAAAAAACTAAAGACATGACTAAGGAAGTTCTCAAGGAATATAAGAATAATCAAAAAAAATATGGTGATCAAATTGCCACATTTATGTTGCACGAAGCTCTTTATACGATTGGACAATATCTTCCAGAGAATACGGTTATTTTGTCTGCCATAGGGGAAGGACAAATTGCCAAAGCCGGAGAAAGTCAGGAAATGGGCGGCAACCCTCAATTAGGTTATGGCCGCGTCTATGGTCGAGAAGATGTTTGTAAAAAAATTGAGCCCATTATTCAGCGTGGCATTAATGATCCAACTTATACTTTTGAGCAACAAAAAAAAGATATCGAGGCTGCAGGGATTAAAGTGATTTGTTTGGCGTCAGATCCTTTAGAGGGCACCAGCCGTTTTGCAGAAGGCAAAGAAACCGGTTCAATGGTGACGATTGCTCTTTTTAATCAGTTGTTAAAAATTAGAAATAAATATGAAGCGTATATTCATGGGGGCATTTGGCCTGCCCAAGTTGCAAACTATATTAAAAATAATCCAGATGCTTATATTGATGTTTCTTCAACTCCAAAAGAAATTGTGGATCTGCTCGTGAAAGTTTTTAACATTAAGCCAGAAAGAATTATTTCTTGGGGTTTAAGAGGAGAGAGTCGTAAGCACCGTGTGGCTAGAGGCGAAAAAGAATATCAAGAATTGGGCATCAATTTACTTAGTGATACGGATGTTTTATATACGGGGCATAAGGCGGTCACTGATTCTGGCAGTATGACTCCTTTTTCGCTGGTGGTTTACACCTCTTATGAATTTGAAAAAGATAACCGTGCAGTGTTTACTCTTAGGGAATATGGAGCGAGTGCCGAAACACTAATGACTTTATTTAAAGCCTACTTGTTAGGGATGCAAGCCAGCGGCCAAATGTTAAGCAGCTTATATAAGTTACCGACTTCTTTAGAGGCAAAAATATTTGCTGTAGAACCTCCTGACACATTCTTCCATGCGACTTCGCTTGATTTTTATTTTGAAAAACTAAAAAAAGTGGCCGCAGGAGATCCCGCTTTTGAAAACTTTACTAAAGAAATGGCTTTAGAGTATGCGCAAGATTATCACATGGCGAAAAAAGCCGGTTATCCTGTCGGAAAACCTTTCACGATTACTGACATTGCTACTCAACCAGAGGATTTAGATGGCATGGCTGTTGATAGTTTTATTTCGACTGATGCTTATTCAAATTTATCCGGAGTAAAGAAAGTCGGCGAAGACACTTATGAAGTGAGTACGCGTGCATATTTAAAGAGCGGTATTAAAGATGTGGTGTTAACTTTTAAAGCAAAAAATAATGAAGAGCATCTTAAGAAAGTTTTTACTCCGCTTTTGATTCGATTCTTAAAAGGGGAAGATTATCAAAATCGCCGTATCAAATATCGTGACTATGGCCGTATCAAAAACGAGCTTCTGGAAAGTTATGCAGAAGGTGTGACCCCTAAAGACGGTCAGCTCATTTTTGATCCTAATTTATTTTATAAGGTAAAAATCGAGAAGGAGCCTGTTTCCGCTAAATACTATTTTTCAAATGGACACGAACCTGTTGCTCTTTCTCAAATAGTTCAAAATCGTCCTTACAAGGAAATAGTAAGGCTGATGGAGATTTTGTCTTGGTTTAAAGAAAATTCTGGTGGTAGTTTTGATTTTATTAAGATTCTGCCTTTTAATGAAAAATTAGAAGCGGTATTAAAACAGCCTTAAATTCCAGTAGACCCTGCATTAGGTGCAGTGCTAGATTTCCGATTACGTTTTATCTTATTAATCGAGGAGCATAAAGATGACTACCAAAACCAGCATTAAGCTTGAACCAGGTGTTGTTACCGGGAAAAAACTGATCGAATTATTCGATTATTGTCGCGATAATCAAATTGCTTTGCCTGCGGTGAACGTCATTAGTTCTCATACTGTGAATGCTGCTTTACAAGCTGCTAAAAATAATAAAACAGCAGTGATTATTCAATTTTCAAACGGCGGGGCTCATTTTTATGCCGGTAAATTTTTAGATAACAAAGATGAAAAAGCGGCTATTGCCGGTGCGATTGCCGGTGCTCACCATGTCCGTTTACTTGCTAAACATTATGGCGTTCCGGTTGTTTTACATACTGATCACGCAGCTAAAAAACTTTTACCCTGGATTGATGGACTTCTCGATGCTGGCGAAGAATATTTCAAAAAGTATGGCGAACCCTTGTTCAGTTCTCACATGTTAGATCTTTCAGAAGAACCTCTTCATGAAAATTTAGAAATTTGTAAAAAATATTTAACCCGCATGAATAAAATTAATATGCTGCTTGAAATTGAATTGGGCGTGACAGGCGGAGAAGAAGATGGTGTCGACAACAGTGGTGTGGATAGCTCTAAGCTTTACACTCAACCTTCAGAAGTTTACCAAGCATATGAAACATTAAAAGATGCGGGTGCTTTTACTGTGGCTGCTTCGTTTGGAAACGTACATGGTGTTTATAAACCAGGAAACGTGAAGCTAACCCCTAAAATTTTAAAGAACTCTCAAGAATACATTGCCCAAAAAGATAAGCTGTCGACCAATAAGCCGGTTTATTTTGTATTCCACGGTGGTTCTGGTTCGACTCAAGAAGAAATTCGCGAAGCCATTTCTTATGG
>CAYMKA010000150.1:0-4209 GCA_964390935.1 uncultured bacterium | reverse complement strand
CATCAATATAATAATCTCGCCTAAAACCATGTCCCGAAGAAACGACTCCTTTAGCCGGCAAAATAAATTGCTTCTGCCAATGTTGTTCTAGCGTTTTGAGTTTGTAATGGGGGGCCATTTGAGCATTTTCGGTATTTAAGCGGCCGTCAAATAATTCGCCCTGAGTTTTGGGCAGATCTATCCTTGAAAAAGGAAAATCTTTTTTAACAATTTGATAGAAAACTTCTTTTTTAATCGCACCTGCTTTAATCAATATTTTTTCTTCATGGGGAGCGTCTTCTAAAGGAACTCCCAAAATAAATCTAAAGAGACCTACAGGATTTTTATCTGGCACACGATAAAGCGGCTGCCACTGATCCCGATAATAAATACTGGGTGTCACGGTGCTATAGACCAAAATTTGAATGGAGTCTCCCTGAAAAACCGGATTCGGTGAAACAGCAGTGCCTTGAATCATAAAGCTTGCATAACTAGCCGACTGCAAAAACATGACAAACAAAAATATTTTTTTAATCATGAATACTTTTAAACACCCCAGTCACGAGGATATAAAAAATCTGCTTCAATCGTTCGTCCGGATAATTTAGCAATCACCGGCGGGCGTCGTTTATATTGATTGCGAGCCACGCGTGTTTTAATTTTTTGGATAAATTCTTTTTCAAATCCCATTTTCAATAAACTTTCATCGCCATAACGTTCATCAACCAAGTAATACAAAAACTGATCTAGCTTTTCATACGTTTCACCAAGCTCTTTTTCATCCGTTTGGCCTTCCCATAAATCGGCACTGGGAGCTTTCGTGATCAGCACTTCTGGAATTTTTAAATATCTAGCCAAAGCAAAAATTTGATTTTTATATAAGTCACCTATCGGATTAACTGCAGAAGCCATATCTCCATATTGTGTGCCATAACCTAAAAGCAGTTCTGTTTTATTACTGGTTCCAATCACCAGCGCCGACTCTGAAACCGAAAAATCATACAAAATACTCATGCGTTCGCGGGCCATCTTATTGCCTTTTTGCAGCGCGCTTAATTCAGGACGTTTTACAAAATAGGCATCCACTTGTTCGGTAATAGAAATTTCAACGGCACGAATGCCCAGTTGCTTCACCAGCAAATCGGCGTGCTGCACGCTTTCTTTGGAACTGTTGCGATAAGGCATTTTGATCGCCAAAACATTTTGAGGCTCTAAGGCTCTGGCGCACAGCGCTGCCACCACGGCAGAATCTATTCCGCCTGATAATCCCAACACCGATTTTTGAATTCCAAATTTATGAAGCTCTTCTTTAATAAAATGAGTCAAAACCTGAGTGACCCACTCGTAATTTAAATGTTTTGTAGTTGCTTCAGTGTCCATTTTAAATTTTCATCTCGCAAAAGAGGCAACTCAGTGCGAGCCCGGGTAATCGCAGCTAAATCTAAATCAAAAGTCATATTTTCTTCCTCTATTCTTTTAGCCTGGTGCAAAATTTCACCTTGAGGCGAAACCACAAATGAAGTACCTGAAAAAGTAATTCCGTCTTCTACTCCTACTCGGTTAGTGAAAACAACATAAACTCCCAATAAAAGAGCATAGGTTTCAGCTATTTTTTGCCATCTCTCAATTGATTGGGGTTGCTCACCCTTACTCGTTAAACCACTTAAAGGGGAACAACTCGAAATAAAAATAACTTTCGCTCCTTTTAAAGCTAGCAAATAAGCCATGGGGTAATGCCACGCGTCTTCGCAAATTAAAATACCTGCTTTAAGGCCTTGGATTTCAAAAATTTCTAGACTGTCTCCGGCTGCTAAAAAACGACTATCATCAAAAATACCGTAGGTTGGCAAATAAACCTTGCGGTGCACATGAACTATTTTTCCATGATGGGCATAAACCTGAGCAATAAAATATAAATCTTGAGCAGATTTTTCGACAAATCCAAAAATAACATCTTTATTCGCAGTGGCTTTTAATATTTTCTTAATTGGCTCTGCATCCAGAGACATTGCCACCGAAGGTACCTGATCTTTTAAAAAATAACCCGTTAAGCTTAATTCTGGAAAAATAATCAGGTCAGATTTTTTATTTTTTTCAATCCATTCCAGGTGAATGCTTAAGTTTTTTTCAATATTACCCAGTGTCGGCTTTATTTGAGCGATCGTGATTTGCATTTTAGGAAGTATAACAGTCGGCCCCCCTGCCCCCTGAAGGGGGAGAAAATCGTGAAATTAAAAAAACAAAACACCCCCTTTAGCGGGTCGACCGAAGGTGCCGAAAGGCAGGGGCCTAGGCTATGATTACTCTAATGAAAAAAACAATTTTATTACTACTTCTTCTTTCTATTTCTCTTTCGACCCTCACCGGTTGCGATAAAATTCGTAAACGCTTTGGTTCCACTGACTTATTTGATATCAATGCCAATAACGTGTCCGCCAGCCAATATTTTCCACAAGTTTTAGAACGTGCCAAAACTTGGCAAACCGATGCTCAGCTCTATGGTATTCCCGAAACCAAGGTTAACCTAAATGGTGAAGCCCCTAATTGGACCTATTTATTTTCTTCAAACAACACCAGCAAACAAGCTTCTATACTATTAAACAGCAGCTTTGTGAGCCTAAAAGAAATTCGTCAAAACACTCTAAAACCCATCAGCCGATGGACCATCGATTCTATTACGGCCGCAGTGGCTGGAAAAAGGTTCGGCGGAGAAAAATTTATTAAAGATAATTCGGGGTCTTATTTAGTGATGTCCTTATTCGGAGTGATTCCGGGAACCCGTAAAGATCAACCGCTTTGGATTTTAAAATATTATGGAAAAAGCCAGGCGCTTGTGATTGGAGTCGATGCTAATACTGGCGAAGAAATTAAACTTCCTAACGCTAATTATTAGAGGTCGGAGTTTGAGCAGGCACCTGAGGTTGAGCTTGCGGTTCTGCTTTAGGCATTTCTCCATTTTTTAATTTTTTCACTCTTACTTTTGAATTAAAAAACCCAGTCGTCATGGCATGAAGGCTTCCATCAGGCTGTTTATAAACTGCATAACCTTCGTATCCCAACTCTTCCAAAAGTTTTTGAGAGCGTTTAGGGTCAAGCAACATCATGGCATCTGATAAAACTTCTGAAGTAATCGCATTGGGTGCAATGACACCCGTTGCCACCACCACATTGCCTGACGACGACGCGGATGCGGGATAAACCAACGGCCCCCATGTTTGGACATTTTTAAAATAATCTTCAGCAACTGATGAAGTGGAGAAAGCTCTATTTTTAATTTTAATTTTCCAAGGGTGATTAAAATATTCAGAAGCCGGCCACTCAGCATCCCTTGATCGTCCACCGACATAAGTACTGCGTCCTGTTTTAATAACGGCACGATCAATTTTTTCTTTTTTCATCATTTCAATTAATTGATCGATCGCATAACCCCGTTGAATACGGCTCAAGTTCACCATAACGCCCTCGCGACTTAGCCTTACCGTATTGAATTGTTCGTCAATTGAAAACGAACCAGCTTTTACTTTAGGCAACAATTCGTACAGTTTGGCCTGACTGTAATTGCCTTGATTAATGACATCTACCAATTGCACAAAAGTCACGCCAAAAGCACCTTCGGTTAATTCTTCAGCTTTTTTAGCCTTAATAAAAATTTCAAAAATTTCGCGACTTACCGGCACTGCCGAAAAAGAACCGTTTCCGTTCACTGCTGAAATTTCACTGATAGGGTTAATCACATTTAATTTACTGTCTAACAATTGTAGAAAATCAAAAATTCTGCGTGAAACAATGGCTGACTGACGTTTGCCAGTTTTATTGCCTTTGTATTGATAAGTAATTTGAAATTTAGAACCCAAGTAATACTGTTCTTTAGAGAAGGTTTTGCGACCTGCACAACCCGTTAAAGACACAACCAAAAACAGCATTAATATAGAAGACAAAAATATTTTTCTCACGAAGCCAATCATAACTCAGGCCCCCCTTCCCCCTGAAGGGGGTGAAAGAATCAATTTTTAAAAACAAAATTCCCCCTTTAGGGGGCTAGGGGGCCTACTGATATACTCTTGTTGTGGGGAAAAGATTTTTAGTTTTATTGTCTTTTATTCTCTTTTTAATTTTTGCAAGTGCCTGCAAAGAAGTCCCGGGTGACTTAACCCTGTCTTCAATGGCCGATTTTTCTGCTCCTCAATGGGTAGCTCAAGGCGGTGACCCGGCTGAAATTAAAGGCAGTAT
>CAYMKA010000149.1:0-4218 GCA_964390935.1 uncultured bacterium | reverse complement strand
ATTAACTTGTTGTTGCGCTTTGTTTTCAGCAGAAACGAGCTGTGCTGCTGTTTGTTCTACAGTACTCATTGCCTGCAAAACGTCATCCAACACCAATGCACCTGCACCGGTTGTAATGTCGACAGCATTACCCACGCTAGAAAGACCCGCTAACTTAGAAGCTTGGCCTGTTCCGCCACCTGCCAAAGTGACATTTTTAGTAAAATCGATAGTATTAGTACCGCTGTTTGAAGTCGCAACGGTTGCAACTTGATCCATAATATCGGCACGGATCGTATCCACTGCCGCAATCGTTTGATAACCTAATTCTGAAATATCTGCCATAAAAATCCATCTCCTTTTTGAATCAGAGGATAATATCCTCCGTTACGCTTGCCCTCACTTTAATGACCGTCCAACACCTCCTGATTTAAATGTTTAATAGATTGTTCCCACAATCAACTTAACTATCGGCCGCTTAAGGTGGACTCATGTATTGATGGAAACTGTTATAAAATCGCGCATGAACCCTATCGCCTCTATTGAAAACGTCAGTCTTATTCGGGAAGGTCGTTTCCTTCTAAAAAATATCCATTGGAAGATTGGCCAAGAAAACTGGGCCATTATTGGGGCCAACGGCAGTGGAAAAACATTACTTTTAAAAATATTAGCGGGATACGAATACCCAACCACTGGCATAGCAAGAGTTTTAGGTGAAACTCTGGGTCAAACCTATCTGCCTGAACTACGCAAAAAAATAGGCTGGGTGAGCTCAAATCTACTGAGCAGTCTTCCTGAAGACATTTCTATTTTAGAGCTGGTGGTTTCAGCTAAAAATGCACATTTCAGACTTTTTAAAATGCCTCCTCAAAACCAAATTGCAGAAGCAAAAAAAATTCTTAAAAAAATGGGGTTATCCTCTTTAACCATGCAAACTTTAAAAACACTTTCTACGGGAGAAAGACAAAAAGTTTTAATTGCCAGAACTCTAATGCAGAAACCACAATTATTAATTTTAGATGAACCGTGTCTGGGGTTAGACCCTAAAGCTAAAAAAGATTTTTTAGACTGGCTTTATCAAAACATTACTAAACATAAGCATTTTCCTTGTTTATATGTCACTCATGATTTTGATGAAATAAAAAAAGGCTTTCAAAAAGCATTGGTTTTAAAAAAAGGTAAAGTCCTTAAAAAAGATAACGTAAAAAACGTTTTGAAAATGAAAAATATATTTTAGGCCTACTTCCCTAAGGCTCTTCTTAATTCACGGTCTTGCTCTCTTTTTTTAATAGACTCTCGTTTATCAAAATTCTTTTTTGGTTTAGCCAACCCCAACTGCAATTTTGCCCAGCGTTTTTTAAAATAAATTTTTAAAGGAATTAAGGTCAGACCTTTTTCTTGCAAACGTCCCTCAAACCGTTTTATTTCTACTTTTTTTACCAAAAGTTTACGAGTGCGTGTGGGCTCCGAATTTGAAAAACTACCCTGTTCATAGGGAGAAATGTGGCAGTTTAATAAATAAAGCTCTTCGCCTTTAATCATGGCATAAGAATCTTTTAAATTAGCCTGGCCGGCGCGAATGGATTTAATTTCTGGTCCTGTTAAAGCAATGCCTGCTTCGAATGACTCTAAGATAGTGTAATCATGCCAGGCTTTGCGATTTTCAATTTCACGGCTATTCATGATTTAAACCTATATTATCAATTAATCGAACCGTTCCCATTTTGGCTGCAATGATTAGACGATTTTGAGCGGACAGCTTGTTTTGGGCTTTGAGGTCAGCAGAATCAACACACTCAAAATAGTCTAGTATAAAAAACGAACTTAATTTTTGAAGCGACGTTTTTTTTACTTGATCCCAATCTGTTAATCCTTCGTTAAATAATTTTCGAGCAGTTTGAAGCACTTGATATAACGTCGCAGCTTCCAATCGCTCTTTAGGATTTAAGTAACGATTACGGCTGCTCATCGCCAGACCATCATTTTCACGAAAAGTAGGACAAGCGGTAATTTTGACTGGAATATTTTTGTCCTTAACCCAGGCTTTAATCACTGTTAGTTGTTGAAAATCTTTCTCTCCAAAATAAGCCTGGGTGGGTTTGACCAGCTGAAACAAACGATCCACCACCTGCACCACTCCCTGAAAATGATCAGGGCGAGACTTCCCTTCCCATAATTTAAACAAATCATTTTGATAGGGAAAATGATTTTTAGATTCAAGGGTGGGATAAATTTCTTTTTCCGTAGGGACAAACATTTCAACGGGTCCCAGTTTTTGACAAGCAGCAACATCTGCTTCTAAAGTACGCGGGTATTTTGCAAAATCTTCGTTGGGACCAAATTGAGTTGGATTCACAAAAATCGAAACCGTGGTTTTTTGATTTTCTTTTAGACTGCGTGCAATTAACGCCAGATGGCCTTCGTGCAAGGCACCCATCGTGGGCACAAAACCATGACTATGCATTAGGGTTTAAAAAGCGAAAGATCCGAATGCGCAATCAACCACAAGATAAAGGCTCCTAAAAAAGCCAAAATCTTAAGCAATGTATTTTCTAAAAAATATTTTCTAAAGCGGCTCATTATTTTTTAACTGCCTTGGCGTCTTCTTCTTTATCGCCACCGTATTTTTCAGCATTAGGATCGGCTTTGGTTTCTTTATTTTTAATATCGCACATAATACACAGTTTTTGTTCTTCGCCTTTTTTGCCTTTCATCACCATAAAAGCCCCGCACTTTGGACAGCTTTCATTAGGAATAATAGGTTCTTCCCAACACGCAAAATCACACTTGGGATAAGTGGAGCAGCCGGTAAAAAAGCGAAAGCGCTTAGTGCGTTTTTTCACCACAGGGTTTTTACATTTAGGACAGGTGCCGATGGGTTTAATAATTGATTTAGTGGTTTTGCACTCAGGAAAACCTGAACAAGCCAAAAACTCTCCAAAACGGCCCACCTTGATCAGCATGGGCTTGCCGCACACTTCACATTTTTCATCAGAAACGCGATCAGGGACTTTAATGGATTCCATTTCCACTTCGGCTTTTTTTAAATCTTTTTCAAAGGGAAAATAAAATTCTTTTAAAACATCTGTCCAAAGTTTTTGACCTTCTGCCACTAAATCAAGCTCGCCTTCGATGGTGGCGGTGAAAATTTCATCAATAATTCCCGGAAAATGTTTTTCTAACTGTTTATTAACCGCTTTTCCTAAATCAGTAGGAGTTAATTTTTTACGATCATTAATAACATAATTTCTGGTTTGAATAGTTGAAATAATCGGCGCATAAGTACTAGGACGGCCAATCCCTTTTTCTTCTAAATATTTAACCAGAGTGGCTTCAGTGTAACGCGGAGGAGGCTGAGTAAAGTGTTGCAAAGGAATGATTTCTTGAAGTTTTAACTTCTCACCAACTGTCAGTTCAGGCAAGATGTTTTCTTCTTCTTCATTTTTATCTTCTTCAGTTCCTTCATCTTTGCCTTCTAAGTAAACGCTCATAAATCCGGCAAACTTCACAACCGATCCTGTCGCACGCAAAACGTACTCTCCCGCAGCAATATCTACCGATGTCGTATCTAAAACCGCTGGAGCCATTTGACTAGCCAAAAAACGTTTCCAAATTAATCCATACAATGTGTATTGCTCGGGAGTTAAAAATTCTTTTAAACTTTTCGGATCACGATTCAGCAGTGTCGGACGAATCGCTTCGTGAGCATCTTGGGCTTTTTCTTTTAGTTTATAGGTATTCGGAGCAGCTGGGACAAATTCACTGCCATAAACATTCTTAATTTGATTGCGAACTTCGGTCAATGCACTCTCCGCAGTACGCGTCGAATCGGTACGCATATAGGTAATAAGACCGGTTTGTTCGCCGCCATCAATTTCTAAACCTTCATATAGCTGCTGGGCAATCATCATTGTTTTGCGAGCATTGAAACCTAATTTTCTAGAAGCTTCTTGCTGCAACGTACTGGTGATGAAAGGAGGAGAAGGGTTACGACGACGTTCTTTTTTACGAATATCCGTAATTTCATAGCCGCCGTTTTTGCCAGCATTTTCAATCGCACTGACTATTTCTTTACTTTGCTCGCCGTTAGTTACATTTAATTTTTCGTCATTTCCCTTTTTAGATTGTAGTTTTGCCAAAACCGTTTCATTTTTTGAATTACTCAGTTTGGCATCGATTGTCCAATATTCATCAGGTTTAAAATTATCTATTTCAAGCTCTCGATCACAAATAGCTTTC
>CAYMKA010000148.1:0-4284 GCA_964390935.1 uncultured bacterium | reverse complement strand
CCGCTTGGAAATTGCGTTTAAACGTCTGCGCCAATTTAGTGCCGCCGCCTCTCATGAACTACGCACTCCTTTAACGGTCATGAAAGGGGAGTTAGAAGTCAGTTTGCGCCGTGCTCGAAGCGCTGGTCAATATAAAAGAGTTCTGAAAACAACTTTGAATTCTATTAACCAAATGACGTCCATTGTCGAACAGCTGCTTTTAATTTCGCGTGTGCAGCCTGGTAAAGAGAGCTGGCAGTTTCAAACCGTTGACCTGCAAAAACTTTTGGAAGGCGCCGTGAATGACTTTAGGCTTCTGTTTCGTAAGAAAAAAATATTGGTTCAAAAAAATACAAAACATGTTTTTGTGAACGGGGAAGAACGTCTTTTGTACCACCTTTTTGTCAATTTACTCGAAAATGCTTACAAGCACACTCCCCTGAAAGGACAAATAAAAATTAGTCTAAAGAAAATAAAGCATGAAATTCATTTTGTCATTTCAGATTCTGGATCAGGTATTCCCCCTGAAGAGTTTAAAGATTTGTTTGATCAATTTTTCAAACGTAAAAATAGCGATAAAAAATCGTATGGCATTGGCCTGGGTTTATGCCGCTATATTGTTGAAATTCATAATGGCCAAATTGCGGTTAAAAACCTTCCTTCCAAAGGAGCCCAATTCACCGTGATTTTGCCTGTTTCTTCCATGACAAAACTGTCATCTTAAATTCATTTCCCTGTTAATCAGGTCGGGTAAGCTCATGTTCAGAAAAGGGGTGATGAACATGACTCATAAATCAATAGCAGCAATCATTGCTGTTTTATTTTTAGCGACTTCAGTAGCAATGGCTGCCGATAAAGTGGAAACTAAAAAATCATTAACATCTAAAGACGTTAAGGTAATGAAGATCGAGAAGGTTGAAAAAACCCAAAAGGTGACCGCAAACGTAACTTTAAAAAATAAAAAAAAGTAATTCTTTTTAATTTTGGCCCGGGTCTTGCGCCAAGGCTCGGGCTCTTAAATTAGTGTATGACTAAAAAAATAATATGGTTAATTTTACCGCTACTCATAACAGAGATGATTTGGTCATCTTCAGTCGGAGCAGTGTCGCTGGAAGAGATGATTAAAATCTCCTGGCAAAAATCAGAATTGATCAAAGCTCAAAAGTCTCAATATGAAATTGTCGCCGGAGATCGTTGGCGTCGATTTTTTCCATTAGAGCCTCAGATTTTTTATTTAAATTCAGATGACGATACTGCCAGGTCTCTTGGCCTCAATTTAACAACAGGGTACCCTTTTAAAACTTTTTTACTTACTGGTCTTGATGCGGCAAAAGAAAATATTGAAAAGGCAGAAGTCACTGCTAAAAAATACGATTTGTCAGTCGCTTTGACCGGACTTTATTTAGATTGCGCGGTGGCGACTCAATCGGCACTGGTGCAACAAAAAACAATTGATGATATTGAAACCACATCACGGCTTTTAAAAGCGTTGTATGAATCGGGCCTGGCCACTCAAGCTGAAAATATTAGTTCGCAATTGCAAATCAGACAGGCGCAACTTGATTTAGCCACCTTGCAAGATAAGGCCGCAGTGGCCTGCCAAAAATTAGATTATGTGATGAGTGATTTGGATGTTGCCGATCATGAAGTGGTTTTGCCAGATAACTTAGAAAATGAATTTATTTCTGAATTAGGCAATCACCCGGCAAGTTTTGAACGGGCCAACGCTGCCATTAGTTTAGCGAAAGCCAATTATGATGTGGCGGGCTGGCAGCAACTGCCAGACATTAATTTAAGTTATCAAAAAAATGATTATCCTTATTTACCGGCATCCCCTTCCGGCAAGCCATCCGCCAGTACTTATGGCATTGCCATGACTTTACCTTTGTTTTTTCCTCTGAGAGAAACCATTGAAATTAATCGTAATCAAAATCAAGCTATTCTTGATCAAAAATCAGCTGAGCTAGAGCTTTTGAGAGCCGATGCCGAAATTAAACAAGCGATCAAAGAATATCAACGCAATAAAAAAAGATTAAAAGAAATAAGAGAAAAAGATATTCCGCTGGCGACCGCGTTGGTGGAGTCTACTTATTCAGCTTATAAAGCAGACAAGTTGGGTTTTGCAGAACTCGTTTTGTCCCGCAAAACTTTATCTGATTTGCGTTTGCAGGATATTCAATTGCGTTCAGCAATCGTGCTGAATCATCTCAAATGTCTAAATCAATGCGAGGAGTAAAGAGAATGAAAAAAATAGTTTGTATTTGGCTTTTAATTTTGATGATGCATTCGGCGGTGATTGCTCAAAATGAAACCACCTGGACTGCTTTAAAAGTTAAAAAAGCGAATACCATTTTGCAGGTGACGGGCAAAGTGATTCCCCAAGAAGGGGCCCTCAGTATTGAATCTTCCCGTTTTCAAGGACGCATTGTGAATTTACTGAAACGTGAAGGAGAACGGGTGAAAATAGGAGATCCACTTTTTACCGTCAGCAGTGCCGAGTGCGTGACTTTAGTTCAAGAAGAAGCCGTCGCCGAAAAATTAAATTTAAAAGAACTTCTGGATAGTACTTTAAAGCGCCAAAAACAATTAGGTCTTGATATTCAAGGGGACAGCTGTGTGATGCTGGCCAGCCATGCGGGTACGATTAATAAAATTAATGTCGGAAACGGAACCGCTTTTAATTTGGGTGATCCGCTGTTAACGATTGTCGACATTGGCAAATTAACTATCGAACTCGATATTCCTGAAAATCAAATTTCTCAAGTGCGGGTGGGACAGCAGGTGAAGGTAAGGTTTTCTTCTTTGCCCGATCAAGTTTTTCAGACTTCTATTCAACATATTCTGCCCAGCATTGATCCTATGACCCGTATGGCAACAGTGCGTTTGAGGCCTATTGTTTCTTCGGTGAGCGTGTTGGATGCGCTTGTTTTTGCTGAGATTAATCAAATTGAAGGTTACTCTCTTTACAGCGTGCCGTCTCAGTCACTGGTATTTTTTGAGGATGTTCGTTATGTCATTAAAAAAATTCAGGTTAAAGGCGTTGTGCAATACAAAATAGTGCCGGTGCAGGTCGTTGATGAAAACGAAGACGAGTCGATGATTCGACCTTTGCGTTCGGCAGATTTAAGTTTAGGAAATCAGATTGCGACCGATGGCGCGATTTATTTATTTAGAAAACTAAAAAATGAAAAAACTCATTAACGCATTTATTCATTTTCAAACTCAAAAAACAGTATTGTTTATTGCTGTTCTTGTTTCTCTTTTTTGTGTGGGCACTTACATCGCTCTTAAGAGTGAAATCAAAGCTTTTCCTGATTTGACCAACGTGCAGGTACAAGTGATTACCCAATACCCCGGAAAAGCTCCTGAAGAAGTTGAACGCGAAGTGACTATTCCGACCGAAGTGGCGATGAACGGTTTGCCGGGTCTGGTGAATCAACGTTCGATTTCTATTTTTGGTTTGAGTGTGGTGACTTTAACCTTTGACGACAATGTGAAATCACGCCAGGCCCGCGTTGATGTGGCTCAGCGTTTTTCCGATTTAGATTTACCTGACGGAGTAAAGCCAGGTCTTTCTCCAGACAGTACACCTATTGGTGAAATTTATCGCTACACACTCAATGGAAATGTTTTGCCGGGAGAATTAAAGCTGATTCAAGACTGGACTTTAGAACGGGTTTTTAAAAGTATTCCAGGTGTGGCCGATGTGGTTTCGTTTGGCGGACCCAATCGCGTGATTGAAGTGCGGCTTGATTTGCCGCGCATTAAAGCTTTAGGACTGAGTGTCAGTATGGTCGCCGAGGCGCTGGCAAAAAATAGTGCCAACGCCGGCGGCCGGCTGATTACGCATGGTGATGAAACTTATATTGTGAGATCACTCGGTCGTTTTCAAAAGCCTGAAGAACTAGAAAATGCGGTGATCCTCACCGTTAAAAACACGCCCATTCGAGTGCGCGATGTAGGTTATGTTGAAATTGGACAACGTCCGCGTTTAGGACAAGTCGGCCGACTTGATTCAGATGATGAGATTGAAGGGATTATTTTACTGCGTCAAGGTTCAAACACTTTAGAAACCTGTGCGCAAATTAAAGAAAAAATAAAATATCTTCAAGAAAGTGTTTTGCCCAAGTCAGTAAAAATTACGCCTTTTTATGATCGTACCGAACTCATTCAACGCAGCAGCCACACGGTTTTTCATAATATTGTTTTTGGCATTGGTCTGGTTTGTCTCATTATGGTTTTAAGTTTTGGTCTTAATTATTGGCCGCTTATCTTAGGAGTTATTTTAATTATTCCTTTTGCCCT
>CAYMKA010000147.1:1997-4344 GCA_964390935.1 uncultured bacterium | reverse complement strand
GACCATGTTGTTTTTATTTTAGTGGCTACGCCTGTAGAAGAAGTTGGCCGTGACCATGATTTTGATTGGGCAGTGATTGAGCCATCATCTTATCGTTCGATTATTCAGTTAGCGGGGCGCGTTCGCCGACACCGTAAAGAAGCGATTACTCACCCTAACATTGCTATTATGCAATACAACCTGAAAGGCTTACGCCACAACAATAAACCCAGTTATTGTAGGCCGGGCTTTGAGAATGAAAAGAGCTTACGGCTCAATAATCACGACGTAAAAACGCTATTAAACGAAAACGAATTACAACACGCCATTAACGCCATTCCGCGTATTCAAGAGGCGACACCTTTGCGTCCTCAAGAGCAACTCGCTGATTTAGAACATAAAGCGATTGGGAATAGCCTAAAAAACTACAACGCTAAAGGCGCGCAAAGTTTGCAAGCATGGTTAAGTGAATACTGGTGGATGACTGCCCTACCGCAACAATTTAAGCGTTTTAGAGCCAGTTCACCCAATATTCAGTTATTTTTGGCTTGGCAAGATAACAAGGCCGTATTTGGTATCAAAGATGAAAAAGGATATTTTATTCCGCGTGAAGGCGATATTTTTAACGTTAAGCCTTTTGTTATTTCGCCACAAGCAGAATCACGCTTATGGTTAAAACGTGATTATTACGACAGTCTGTGTCGCTTAATTGAAAATGAAGAACCTAACACGCTAGATACAGAACACACTCTCAGATATAAATCTTTACGCTATGGCGAAATTACGATTGCTGAACGTGATAAAGACAAAGAATTTGTTTATTCCGACCAATTTGGCTTAACACTCAAAACACAAAATTAAAAGGAGATGATGATGGAAGCTATTATTAATTTTCTAGCTGCACAAAAAGAGGAGTTTCTAGAAAAAAAGACTGCTAGTGAGCTAAAAGGCAAGAAGAATCAAGATGATGATGCAATACTGAAAGCACGAGCTAAGTTTCAGGCCGAGGCTGACAATAAATATCATCTTACTTCTTGGCTAGAAAAAATCATCGCTAAAGCAAAGCCTAACATTACAACTCACCCAGCAAAATTTACTAATGCCAAAATTAAAAGCGATGTTTCATCTTTTATTTTTCTTGGACAAAAAGCACAAGACGGCTATGTAAAAACAGGCAATGTTGATTTAACTTATGCTGTCGATGTTTCTGGCGATGCCGCAACAAACACCATTATATTTGAGCTATATCAATTACTCTCTAAACATACAAGCGAAAGCCAAACACTGATTGATTTATTTGAATCAGATAATAACGAACTAAAAACGTTTATCACCAATTTATCTTTGGACTACGAAAAATTAAAAGATAAAGCATTATCTGTTTTCTTTGGCGATAACACATCACCTGTCACAAATGAGCTTATCAGACAAGTCTATTTTCCTATTGAGGGAAATTATCATTTATTGTCCATTACGACAGCTTCAAGCATTTTATTTGAGGTAAAAACGCGCGTTGATGCTTTTGACAAATGGATTGACGGAAATCATATAAGGAATGTCAAAAAAGAAAATAAATTTCATGCTGATGGCTTTGATGAACTACTCAACATCACAGAAATTGGGTTTAGTCATAACGAATTTACTAAAATGGGTAATGTGAGTTACCTAAACGTTAGAAATAAAGGCATAGCTTATTTACTCCCAAGCACCCCTCCCACTTTGCAAAAACGCGATATACGCCTACCCACTTACGATTTTTTCAAAAACAGCTTATGGCATGGCCAATTTAAAGACAACTTTGATGCGCTGCATAAACTGATGATTTTGGATATTAACAATATCAATATACGCGAGGGAATTAATAGGCGTATTAAATTTGTGATTGACCAAGTGCTAGAAAAAGTCTTTGTCATTAGAGCAAGTAATATAGGTTGGTCAGAAACAGAACACTATAAACAACTACCTTTAGCCCAACGTATTTGGCTTGATGACATTCACTTAGAACAACGCACCAACCAAGAGCTTTGGCTAGAGGCGGTCAGTCGCTCATTTGCTGGTTGGATTGTGCATAGTTATGAAGCTAGTCAAAAAAATAATGGTGCAATCATACTAAGCTCAACAGAATCAAACCATATTCGCCAGTTTGTTGAAGAAGCGATTAGCCAAGACAAGGAGTTTTTTTAATGCGCCGTTTTTTACTCATTCCACATATCAAAATCCATAATGCCAACGCGATGAGTAGCCCTTATACCATTGGTTTTCCTGCGATGACAGCTTGGTTAGGTGCAGTTCATGCGCTACAACGTCACGCTCAACAACAAGGCTTTAGTGATGTTAATTTTTTAAAAGTGGGTATTAGCTGTCATGC
>CAYMKA010000147.1:0-1897 GCA_964390935.1 uncultured bacterium | reverse complement strand
AACAACAAGGCTTTAGTGATGTTAATTTTTTAAAAGTGGGTATTAGCTGTCATGCCTTTGATTTGCAAACCTATAAAGGACGTGGTGATTTTGTTAGCTCAATTATTGGCACATCCAACCCTTTAGATAAAGACGGTAATCGCCCTGCTTTTATTGAAGAAGCGCGTTGTCATTTAACAGTGTCTTTGTTGATTGAATATGACGGCGTACGCAAGGTAAAACTCAACGATTTTATTGCGCTAATCAATCAAAGCTTACCGCGTTTTAAAATGGCAAGTGGTGACATTCTCTCTGTTAAACCTATCGAAGAATTGTACTTAAACGAAGATGAACCAAGCGAATTACGCAAAATCTCCAACAAACTTATGCTGGGTCACGTTTTAATTGAACGCCGCGACTTAATGATTAAGTCAATGAATAGCGGAAAAGATGCCCTAGATGCTTTACTTGACCACTTAAAACTCATGCACCGCGCCAAACAAGACGCTGACGGTAATGTGACATGGACAAGTGAACGCCTAGAAAAAGGTTGGCTTGTGCCTATTGCTGTTGGCTTTCAGGGTATATCTGACTTAGCGATTGCTCAAAATCAACGTGACAGCACTACCCCACATCGTTTTGCCGAAAGTGTTATCACACTGGGCGAATTTGTAATGCCCTATCGTATTAGCGATATAGACCAAATGCTTTGGCAATACCACGTTGACCAAAGTCAAAACTTATACCTTTGCCAAACCAACACACAAACAGCCTAAGGAGATTTATCATGGCTAAAGTAGAAAAAATGATTGCCACCGTTCTTGCCTTTGAAAAAAAATTAGTTCCATCAGATGGTTATTTATATGGCACAACATGGGAAAAACGTTATCAAACAACAACTCCACTTAAACTGATTGAAAAGTCGGTACGTGGGACTATTTCTAACCGTCTAAAAGATGCGATTAAAAATGACCCTCTTAAACTCAATGCCGAAGTTGAAAAGCCCAATCTACAAAAAGTAGATGCTTGTGCATTAGGTGAACATCACGACACACTCAAATTACACTTTACCTTGAAAGTATTAGGTGGAGTCGAAAAGCCTTCTGCCTGTAACAACGAAGCCTTTAATCAAGCCTATGCTACTGCTGCCAACAGTTATGTTGAACACGAAGGCTTTACTGAACTGGCTAAGCGTTATGCCATTAATCTTGCTAACGGTCGTTATTTGTGGCGTAACCGTGTGGGTGCAGAAAAAGTAGAGGTTGTAATTACGGCTGGCAGTGATACATGGACATTTAATGCACATGATTTTAGCTTAAAAAACTTTGATAGCAGTCATGCAAATATATTGACTCTTGCCAGCAAAATTGCAGACGCATTAAGTGGCAAAATACCCTACTTGCTACTCAATATTGAGGCTTATGCCTTAGTAGGGTCAGCACAAGAGGTTTACCCTAGTGAAGAATTAGTGCTAGATAAAGGCAAAGGCGACAAAAGCAAAATTTTATATTCAGTTAATGATATTGCAGCAATGCACTCGCAAAAAATCGGCAATGCCTTACGCACTATTGATACTTGGTATCCTGAATATGCAGAAACAGGTTTTCCTATTGCTATTGAGCCTTATGGTGCAGTCACCAACTTGGGTAAAGCCTATCGCAATCCCAAAGAAAAAGCTGATTTTTATACTTTATTTGACCGCTTTGCTGTTGGCGAAAAACTCGCTAACAAAGAACAGGAACATTATGTCATGGCAGTTTTAGTGCGTGGTGGCGTATTTGGCCAAAGTGGCAAGGACTAATGCTATGAAATACTATCAAGAGCTAACCTTGATTGCTCAAGCAGAAGTCTCTTTGTATGTGATTTGGTCAAAACTCTACACCCAACTACACCTTGCTTTTGTTGAGCAAAAAGATAG
>CAYMKA010000146.1:0-4365 GCA_964390935.1 uncultured bacterium | reverse complement strand
AAAACCCTGAGCTTGTGCTAACTCTACCGTGCCATCAGTTGACGAAGAATCAATAACTAACTTACGCTGTAAAGGGTAATTTTGCTCAGCAACAGCCGCTAACCATGCTGGCCACTTCTCTCCTGCATTTAAGGTAGGAACAACCAAACCGACACGATACAACACTATTAGATACTCTTTATAAGTTATAAACTGCTAACGTAGATGCTGCCATTGCCTCTAAAGTCAACAGATTCTGCGCCTTATGAAAACTAGGCTGCATCAAGTACTGCCATTGGGACAGATGAGAGACTGCCCACTTTAACTTAGTTGCTAATGCTTCAACATCTGCAATAGGAACAATCAGCTCTTCTGGCATAAAATCCTTTACCATAGGAATTGAAGTCGCAATTATGGTGCGTTTTGACAGTAATGCTTCGACAAAAACATAAGCGAATCCTTCATGACGGGAACTCAAAATAAACCCATCAGTAGCCGACATTAAACGTAGTACATCTTGCCTAAAACCCGCCAAAACGACTGTTGCTTGTAATTGGTTAATTTTTTTCTGTAAATCTGCTTTGAGCTCACCATCCCCCACTATTAACAATTGTACTTGTGCCTTTGCTGCCGCCTCTATTAACACATCAAATCCTTTTGCGTCAACTAAGCGTCCGACGGCTATCAAGATGGGGGTCTGCGCATCTAAGCCGAACTCTTGAGCAATCTCTTGACGAGTTACGATTTTTGAAGACGATGGTAAACGAACGCCATTGTAAATGGCAGTAATTGGCGTATTTTTGACTAATGTGGCAAGTCGAGGACTAACCACAATCACATTATCAAAACCTTCAAACATACGAGTGTTGTCTTTTTGATTGTGTAAAGTAGCTACAAATCGACTACTGCACTTAACAAAAGGACGAACTCGCTTTACCAATAAAGCAGCTTTGTTGGCCTGTGCATGGATAACATTTGGCTTAATTTGATTAAGAATTCGTATTAAATCTCTATGTAAACTTAATGACCAGCGTGAGCGAGAGAAGTCTACAGGCACAAAATTAACAGTACTTTCAAAATACTGTTTCATGAGGGGGTGAGCGAGCGCCGTCACTTGATGGTCTTTACTTAACTCATTACTCAATTCAATGACGTGTTTTTCTAAACCTCCATGTTCCCAACTGGCAACAATTTGGCAAATATGCATAAGGCTTTACTCCATAAACTGTTGACGTGAGTCATCTAATTGAGCAACCTGCGTTGCTAAATTAAATTTAAATTGCGACTGCTGCTGAGCAGCTGTCGCAAGGGAACGTATTTTATCTGGATGCAAGAGCAAATTTATCAATTGTTGCGCCAAATAATCAGGTGTTAATTTGACCAAAATAACTCCCGCGTCACCAACAATCTCAGGTAAAGCGCCTAAATGCGATACCACAACAGCATTTGTCATACTCATTGCTTCTAACGCAACACGACCAAATGCTTCGCCACAGGTTGATGGCACAACTACAACAGAAGATATTGCTAAAGTTTGCATCACTTCTGCTTGTGATACATGACCTTTAAACTCGACTTGTGCCTCAATGCCAGCCAACGCTGTATATACAGATTGTTCATACACACTTTTACCCGCAGCATGACCGAACCCCCAAGCACCCAAAAATACTGCCTTCCATTGTGGAAACTGCGGCAATACCAGCGCTAATGCTTGTGCTAGCTCAAGTACCCCTTTTTCGGGAATAAAACGTCCAACATATACAATATAATTTTGCTTTCGTTCAAGATTTATTAGTTTTTGTGGCAGTGCTAAGGCATTATAAATAACCTGTGTTTTTGCTGTATATTCTTCTAAGTTTACGAGAAGCTGACGACGCACATAATGACTGACGCAATAAATCCTATCAAGAGACTCTAATAAATCGTGCCGTTGTGTTTGCGTTTTTGCACCTTGCATACCATATGGATCATTATGCAGATGTAAACACACTTTTAAATGTGGGTATTTTTTTTTTATAAATAATGCTAAAGGGATGCGATTATGTACTTCAACGATGGCTATCGAACGGTGTTGCTTAAGCCACTGGCAACAATCATAGGCATAACCTTTAGTTGTACCCAATACACGCCCCAAAAACGACTGTGATACATATTGGTAAGGTACGTTAGCAAAAGGATATGTTTCTCGGCCTATGACTACTAACTTTGAACGTGACGCATACTGACTTGCCAACACAAAGTCTTTGACTGTTAATCCAACAGCCCCTGCATCTGCGGGGCGAAACCGCTCACGAGGAGGCAAAATAATTGCTATAACTGCTTGATTCAATTTTGTGTCTCTGATAAAGGCAATAAGCGTTGAGCATCCATTACTATCAAGCCCTGATGATAGTCTAGATGATGCATAGCTCGCCATTCATGGTTAATTTCAGTCGCGTTTTTTTGCCACACCACTTCTTCACTATACTCGGTTGGGGTTAACTTATTGATTTTATTCAGGTTAAGACCATATCCATAACGTCGTTGGCAATTTTGAGAAGGTCGCAATAGCCTTCCTTGATTATCCTGCACAATTCGCCCAGCAGGCCGTCCTCCACATAAGTCACGCACTAAAGGATTAGATGCATGAGGAGTCCATGTTTCACTGATAGGAGAATCAGCATAAAAGCCAAATAATGACTCATTAATACGCACACGTCCATGCTTCATTGCTGCCAGTAACCACCATTTATTTTGGTATTGCAATAAAGTACTGTCCACAATTTTATAACCAGAAATAAGGGTTTTATCTAATACCCATCGATAAGGAAATTCAATACATCGATAGATATCAACCCGATTTTGTGAGCATTTTTCGGGCATCATATACAATTCGTTGTGATGTTCAAACAAAAATGGATATGATAAATGATAGCTTTCTTCAATAACAGGCTTTGAATCAGAAATTTGCCGCCCATATTGGTCAATTTCTATCACACTAATGAAGCCACGCCACGTTGAAAAAGGAAAATCCTCAAAAAAAATAAAGTATCGCCCCTCTTTAGACCACAAAAAAGGATCTGCCCAAAAACGATTGCTAGGGGGATAAATTGGATTTAAATACCGCGGCTCAGGATATACTCCCTGCACTGACTCTCCTGCCAATAAAAACCATTGCTGACGTAGATTTCGTTCTTCTATTTTATCTAATTTTCGGCCTTGTCTGTGTGCTTGTCTTTGTAAAAATCGTTGCCATACGTTCATTATTTTTTCCCTTCACTATGGGTATTATGAATCAGCATAATACGTGATCGTGCAATCGCCCAAGCAATTGTAAGCCAAACAGCACCAGCATAATTATTAGCAAAAATACTCATTGAGGATGCAAGCGGCCAAAAAATAACTATCACTGAGCCACTAATTATGGTTGTCAACAATGGGTCTATTTTCCAAAGTTGTTTGGCTGCAATTATTCGGAAGATGCTATAAAGCACCACCATAAATAATATCAACCCCAAAATGCCATTTTGTGCTAATAGCTCAAGGTAAATGTTATGTGGATGCCTCACACACAAACCTGAGACCTGCTCAAATAAAGCCTCATCTTCTGGGTAGCCCAATTTAGCAACACAAACCTCATTGTACATCCGAGTACCAACTCCAACTAATGGACTTGTTTGCCACAATTGATAGGCAGAATTAAAAATATCACTATATGTTGTAGAGGAAAAATTTTTAAGTGCTTCTATAAAAGGCATTGCTCGTTTAACTAAAATGGCATGATTAAATATTATCAATACTGTAAATAACACTAGCACTGTTAATAGACTCACATAAAGTAATTTTCTTAATGAAGGAACTGTTAAAAAAATCGTTACACTCCAAAAAATCAAAAAAAATACGCCAAGCAAAAACACTATCCTCTCACCAGTAAAAAGTAAGAATATATCAAATAAAACAATAATCAGAGTCATTATAAAAATATTTCTTATAGTTTTAGGAATAGATATATATACGACTAAAAAGTAAAAGAAAAACAATTTAAAGCTATATACTCCAAGTACTCTTTTACTAAAAAAACCCGTCATACGAGAACCTTCAATAATCGGGTGACCCAAAATATCGGTACCCGTTACCATTTGTAAAACACCATCCATCACTATCAACAACAAAAAAACAGCTGCCGCTTTTTCAAATAATAATAAACGCTCTGATTTATTAAATACATAAAGAACCAAAGCCATCGCAGCCAATGGCCAACGAATATAAATAAGTGATTGTATGAATGCCTCTTTGGGAAAGGGTGTAAACCATGCACTAATCATCGCAAATAGCCAAAATACAAAGATTGCCTTTACCCAACCCCATTGCAAACATTCAAACTGACGATGCTTGATAGTATATACT
>CAYMKA010000145.1:0-4460 GCA_964390935.1 uncultured bacterium | reverse complement strand
GACTTAGACTCGGCGCTGACCATTGAGCCGTTACGGTTTTCCCCGGTTTTAAAGCAGCAGAAAATTTTAGACTTATTTTTTCAGGAGTGATCATTTTCTTTTTTAATTCAGAAAAATACTTTTCAGCCAACGCATAGTCTCCTCCCGCAAAAGCGTTCTCTCCTTTTTGCTGAATGGCTGCATAGTCTTCATAAAGACTCACTTGTTTTTTATAAAAATAAAATTCTTTAAAAGAATCCATCAGGTTAATCATTGCTTTAAAATTTTGGTTTTTTTGGTAATCGCCAATTTGTTTTTGCAAATCAGCAAATTTTTTGACTTCACCAAATTGTTTTTGATAATAAGGCTGCGGGGCAAGTCCGGTAATGGCTTTCCAATTTTGCAAAGCTTCTTCAAAAAAACCCGCTTGCTGTAATGACCGGCTTTGATCTATCCACCAAGTTAACTTGTCACATAATAAAATTTTGGCCAATAAATTTTCATCCTTAGGGTTAATGTCTTTGGCCTTCACAAAAAAGTTTTTAGCATCCATTAATTGGCCATTCGCTAATAAATCATCCCCCTTGGTCAAAGCTTCCAATGCTTTTTCACAGGCACTGGCTTGGCGTCCATACTCCAATTGAGTTGGGTTTTTATTAAATAATTCTTCAAATAGACGCTGTGCCTCAGCATAACGACCTCGTTCATAGTATTGAAATGCCGTGATTCGCTTGGCGGAGAGATCCTGACACAGAACCATTTTTTGAGGATAGATTTGGTCTGCGGGATTTTTCTTAACAATTTTTTCATATTCTAAAATAGCCAGCTGATACTGCCCTTGATCAAAATAAACTTGACCTTGTTTAACAAGCTTTAGCATTTCTCCCGTTTTTTGTAGTAAATTTTTTTGAAGGGCATCGTTTGAATTTAATTGAATAATTTCTTCTCGCAAATCGTAAGCTTTTTGATATTCACCTCGAGCATAAAAATCTTCTGCTTGTTTATAAAATTGGGTAATTTTTAAGGCCGATTGTTTTAGGGTGCCAATTTTTTGATCGCTGGGATTAATTTTTAAAACCACTTCACAGGCTGCAATACTTTCAGCGTATTTCCCGGCATTAAAAAATTCCAGTGCTTTTAGCGAGGATTGTCCGGCGGTTTTAATTTCATTTAACCTAATATCTATTTTATTTTCCGGTTTATTTTCCGGTTTATTTTCTAGAATAGGTTCTATGACTGTATTAACAGAAACATTGGCAGTGAGCTCCGCTCTTAATTGAGTCGTTAAAAATAAAACAAAACAACACGCCAGCCATCCAAAGATTTTTAGATTTTTCATAAAAGGCCTAAGAATTATACGGGGTGAAGCTTAGTTCAGGCTAAAGGCTAATTTAATGGTTTGTAACTCAAAATCCATTCGATATCCCAAAATTTTTACATTCTGTCTGGGATATTTTTTTAAGATTTTTTGAGTTATTTGATGTATTTTTTCAACCGAATCTTTGCCTTGAATAATTTGTTTTGTTTTCATGGGTCAGGCTTACCCACTTTTATCTCAAATATACATTCGTCTATTTAACACCTGTGTCCCGCTCCAGCCAGAAAGGGGTAGCCGAAGCGGAATTGAGGTTTTAGTTAGCGCAGTACGAAATCACCATGTCGTAATCTCCGAAGGTAAATTTATATTCATGGACCTTGATTTGAATGTTCTGTTTTTGATAATGGTCTTTTACCTTCAAGAGCATTCTTTTCATATTGTCTCTAGTCATATCTATCTCCCTTCTTTATATCCGTCGATCTGATAAACATCTATCGCCAATAAAAGAAGAAAACATACGTCTAGCCATTATTATTATGCCCAAAAAGGTCTTTTTTCATGTTTTAAAAACAATAAATTCCTTGTTATGACAGCAAAAATAGATAATTAAAAAATATCTGTGGATAAGTAGGACCCCTAACCCCCTAAAGGGGGATTTGTTTTTGAAACTAAGTATCCCCTTTAGGGGACGGGAGGGGCCTGTCTTAAAACTTAATATTATTTAACTGATTTTTAAGCTCGTTTTCTAAACGTTCTTTTTCTGCTTTTTGTTTTGCTTCTAATTCTTTTTGAATGCGCTCTTTTTCTTTATCCACGGCTGTATCGACTTCTTTTTTAACTTGGTTTTCTAAAACTTTCCCTAAGTCTTTAGTGAAATCAATTTCAGTGACCTTACCGCCCGTTTCGACTAATTTAAAATATTTAAGGGTTGGTTTTCCATTATTCATCGCAAGATCGAGATAGAGATCTTTAAAGTGAGATTCTTTAAAAAGACTAACCACGGCCGCCATCGATTTATCTTCTCCCAAATTAGTAAACTTAGAAGCATCTAAAACAGCACCATCTTCAAAATGAGTTTTAACTAAACCATTTAAACCGATCGCATTCGCAAGAGTCGCACTTACTTGCGCGCTAGCTGACAACTTTCCACGGACAAATTTATCCACGTTGAAAGCCTCTCTTAAAAATTCATGGGAGTCGACGCCAGAAATTTGAGTGGTCACATTAAAAGGATTCCCCTTCCCTTTTAAATTCACATCCACTCCAAAATCAGAACGGCCACTGTACAGATCTGTTTTTGCTTTAATGGTTAGTTTCATGTCTTTTAAAGTCACCTGACTGCGAATATTTTCAACATGCATTTTGTCATAAAGGAATTTATCAACACTGGTGTTTAAATCTAAATAAAAACCTTGCAGCGGTGAGAAATCAAAGACGTATGAGAAAGTCGGCTTAACACCTGGTTTGGCAGCAACTTTCGGGGCATTTTTTAAAACATAAATTTCCATGAAGTCATCATTGTTGATTTGATCGATATTTACATCCAAAACAGCTTGAAGCGGTCCGGTTAAACGACCTTTAAAATTAACTTTTGATTTGGTTTTTTTCATGGCCTGCATCACAAACGAACAATTAATGATGGCGGGGCTTTTATCTAAATGATTATTGATATTAGTGACAACAAAATTAACTTTTTCCATCGAAAGCGGTCGTGCAGTGCCTTCTAACCAGGTAATGTAATCAATGTTTGAATTAGTAAGATAAACTTTTTTAATATTAAATTGGAAACTGCCTTCTGAAAGTTGCTGCAATTGCGCTGCCTGTTTTTTTAAATTATTAGTCTTATCTAATAAATCAGTGACTTTATCTTTTTCAACGGCAGGAGGAACGTAGGTGTATTTGGTGATGCTATCGATATTTGTTTTATAGCCACGGATTTCAAACACATAATCCATACCATCAATACCGGCTTCTTCGACCACTAATTTACGTTGTAACACTAACGGCCAAAATTTATATTTCAAAACGACTTTATTAATTTTGACCATCGGACGAGCACTAAAACTGGGGTCGTTGGCAATCACAATGCCACCAAGTTCTACGCCCGAAAATACGCTAAAACGAACTTTATCAATCGAAACTTGACGGCCGATCTGTTTTTGAATGGTTTTAGCTGCAAAATTTCGCACTGATTCCAGATTTAACATTTTTGGCAAGAAAACCACAGCCAGGATCAACAAAACCAGGAGCGTAAGGCCCCCGATTACAAACCATTTCGAGAATTTTTTAAAAAGATTGATTAATTTTTCCATATTTGGGAATTATATAGGAAAATAAACTCATGGACATTCAAAAAATAGAAACTTTGGTAAACGAAATTTGTGCGGAAATTAAAGACTATTCTCTCGAACGTTATTTTACAGACATGTTTCAAACACTCTTTAAAGTTTTAAAAGAAGAAACAGAGTCAGCGGATTTGCATGTGATGAACTTTGCACTCAAGGAATTGCGTTATGGTTTTAAGGTTTTTGAAAGATACAAAAATTTTCCCAAGGTCAGTATTTTTGGTTCCGCACGTATCTCAAATAAAACTCCCGAATATCAAATCGCTCGTGAATTGGGGGCAAGACTGGCCCAAAAAGGAAATATGGTTATCACGGGGGCTGGACCGGGAGTCATGCAAGCGGGGCATGAAGGCGCAGGCATTGAAAACAGCATTGGGCTAAACATTCATTTGCCTTTTGAACAGGAAGCCAACCCCATCATTGGTAAAGATCCCAAACTCATCACTTTTCATTATTTTTTTACTCGGAAATTATTTTTCTTAAAAGAGACTAATGCTGCGATTTATCTTCCCGGGGGTTTTGGAACGATGGACGAAGCCTTCGAAGTGCTGACTTTAATTCAAACGGGCAAACAATCTCCTTTGCCCATTATTTTTTTAGATAAACCCAAAGGCCATTTTTGGAAAAACTGGCAAAAGTTTATTGAAGGTCAACTCTTAAACAGCGGTTACATCAGCCCTGAAGACTTTAACTTATATTTAATTACCGATAATTTGGAAGAAGCCGTTCGGTATATTGATGATTTTTATAAAAACTATCATTCGGCACGATATGTTAAAGATGAAATGGTCATTAGACTTAAAAAACCTTTGGATGAA
>CAYMKA010000144.1:0-4468 GCA_964390935.1 uncultured bacterium | reverse complement strand
CTAAAATATTCTCCGAGAGTACAACCCACATAAGGAGCTAAGTAACTCATCGCTGCCGAATCAGAAGCCCCTGCCAGAACAACAATGGTGTATTCCATCGCGCCGGCTTTTTCTAATTGCGCCACAATGCGAGCGACTTTAGATTCTTTTTGACCAATGGCCACATAAATACAAATAACATCTTTGCCTTTTTGATTGATGATCGTATCGATCGCAATGGCTGTCTTACCCGTTTGGCGATCACCAATAATTAATTCACGTTGACCACGTCCAATAGGAATGAGAGCGTCGATTGCTTTCACGCCGGTTTGCAAAGGAACGTTTACCGACTGACGTGTAATCACACCAGGAGCTACTTTTTCTACCGGTTCACTGCCAGCCGCTTTAATGGCGCCTTTGCCATCAATAGGTTCGGCAATCGCATTCACCACGCGGCCCACAAATGCAGGACCCACTGGCACTGACAAAACTTTTCCAGTTAACTTTACGGTTTGACCTGCTTTAATATTTTTATCGTCGCCTAAAATAATGGCACCGACAGTGTCTTCTTCTAAGTTCAAAATATAACCTTGCTCGCCATTTTCAAACTGAATCATTTCAGCGTTCATGGCAGAACTTAAACCCACGATTCGCGCAATGCCGTCGCCCACCGATAACACGGTGCCGACAGAAGACATTTCAACGCTGGGTTTAAAATTAGCGATCTCCTGTTTCAAAAGTTCTACTACGTTTAATTTATCTGACATATTCTCCCTATCCTTTTTTTGGTCCCCGAGTTACCGCGAAGCGGTGTATCGAGGGGTTATTTTTTTAGCTGTCTTTGAAACTGCTTAAACACTCCGGCATACGAAGCATCTAAAAGCATGTCATCAATTTGTAATCGTACTCCACCCAATAAATCGGCATTAATTTTTTCATTAAACACCGCTTCATTTTTTAATAACTTTCTGTTTTTTAAAGAACTCACTATCAGTTCTTTTACAGACGCTTCTACGGGTCTGGCACTTTCAATTTTAATTTTCTGCAAACCGTCTGCTTTGTTTTGCAGTGTTTCTAGTTCTGACAATACTAAGGTCAAAACCTGACGCTGCCCTTCTCGCACAAGCTTACTGACCAAATCTTTCACATATTTTTTGGCATAAGCAGGCTCCTGCCGGCTCAATTCAAAAATCGCTCTCGCCAAATTTTTAGGTGATGCTTTCATCATTACTTCGTTAGCATCTTTTCTAAATAATTAATTTCGTCTTTAACACTTAACTTTTGACCTAAGATTTTTTCACACAAACCAATCGCCAAATCAGTCACTTCAGACTTCGCAGATTCAATCATTTGTTTTTTTTCTAATTCCAATTGTGTTTTTGTTTTTTCAATTAAGCGGTTTTGTTCTTCGTTCGCCTTGGCCAAGATGTCCGACTTAATTTGTTCTGCAGCCGCTTGCGCGTCTGACAACAGTTTAGAGGCCTGTGCACTGGCCTGAGACAAAATTTCTTTTTCGCGGGCGATCAGCTGCGTTTCTTTGACATTCATATCTTCGGCTTTTTTAAGTGAAGCGTCGATGGTGGTGCGTCGTGCTTCCAAGCGGGATAAAACAGGACCAAACACAAATTTTTTGAAAATGAATAACAAAATCAAAAAGTTAATGATTTGTCCTATTAATATCCTGTAATCTATTCCAAGCGCTTCCATGTTTATCTTTCTCCTATTTAAAAACCTCCCTCCCCTCCCAAACTGGGAGGGGCAAGGGGGAGGGCCTTTTTATACGAACTTAATAATCAGAGCAATCACGAGAGCATAAATTGCAATCGCTTCCGCGAACGCAATCGCCAAAATCATTGCCACTTGAATTTTGTCAGCAGCTTCAGGGTTACGGCCAATCGCTTCTACCCCTTTGCCTCCAATCATTCCAATCCCGATTGCAGGTCCGATCGCACCAAGGCCAATTGCAGCCGCGGTGGCATATAACTTTGCAAGTTCTGAAGAAACTTCAGCAACATGTTCTACAGCCATTTTTTTCTCCTTTTCTCGAATCGGAGGATTTATATCCTCCGTTACAGATTTTTCAACATCCTATATTAATAGAAGTGACTATTAATGGGAATGATGCGCGGTGTGCACTTTAATGAACACAACCGTTAACATCATAAAAACCAGGGCTTGGACAAAGCCCACAAAAATTTCTAAAAAGTAAAAAGGAATAGCAGCAAAAACCGGCACTAAACTTGAAATCACCATCAGCAGCACTTCGCCAGCAAAAATATTGCCGAACAATCGAAAAGCAAACGAAATCACTTTAGAAAATTCTGAAATGAGTTCCAGCAATCCCACAAAGGCTTCAATTAAACCTTTAAAATTAAAAAACTTACTGAGATGTGCTCCGAGGCCTAATGCATTGACGCCATACAAATGGATCATCGTGACCGAAATCAGCGCCAAAGCAATTGTCATATTTAAATCAGCATTGGCACCTCTCAATAAAGGGATTAAAACGGTTTGTCCGTGATGCTGTCCCCAAAAGCCGATACTGCCCACTCCTGGCAAAAGACCAATCCAATTATTGATAATAATAAAAATAAAAAGCGTTCCTAGAAGCGGAAAATATTTTTTTGTCGTCGAAGCACTGCCAATAATTTGGGAAGTAAAATTAAAAAGGCCTTCCACAATCATTTCAACTGCGTTTTGAAACTTTCCTGGCACTTTTTTGTTTTGCCTTGAAATAATTAGAGCTCCAACAACAAAAATAGCTGAAACAATCCACGAAGTTAAAAGAGAATTCGTAATGGGAAAAGAGCCGATTTGAGCAATCTTCTCTGCCGGAAGTGAAATAGCGAGCGCCACTTTATTTTACTCCTGAGTTTACTTTTTTAATTATTTTATAAACCTGATAACCCGAGACCCCCATCGCCAAAACCATTCCTGTTAAAAGAAACAGCGGCAAAGTGCCAAAGTGGTTATCTAACTTTTTGCCAATTAGGGCAAAAATCACCAGAGGCACTGCAATCTGAAATCCTAGCTGACCGACCAAGCTCAATGTGATCCAGACTGCGTTAGGTTTTTCATTAGCCAAAGGAACCCATTTTTACATAGATGGGTAGGGTTTGACGATAGTTTTTTGCCTTAAATTTAGAACTTAAATTGAGTCGTCACCGTAATAGAGTTGTCCTCTGTAAGCTCTGTGCCTTCATTATTACGGAAAGTATAGTCTGCCCCTACTGTCAGTTGATCGTTTAGCTGGTATTCGGCTCCCAATTGAACTGCCGACCTGCCCTGATTGCTAAAGCCAAGGCCGGTTTTGGTAATACTAAAACAGCGTACGGCGACCATAAAAGACTTCGAAAAATCATAACTGCCTTCTAAGATCAACACAGGCAGGATTGTTTCGACCACGGTTGACGAAGACAAGAAAGTCCCAAAGAGCGTATTGTTGTTATAACCCACAGGCAAAAGAATGTTCATATATTCTATAGAGACATTCACGGCATCAAAATTAGCTTTTCCAAAAATATTACTCGCAATCGAGTTTTTTCCACCCACTTTATCGTCGCTATTAGCGTAATAAGAAAAACCCGCCTGAATGGCTTGAGTAAAATCGTAGGTCATTTGAAAACCATAACTTAAATTATCTTTAACACTGCCGGGAGTTGTGCCGGTGGTGGCCGCTAAAGCATTGCTGCCGTTACCCTGGACGGCATAAACGTTATAACCAAATGACTCAATGGCTCCTGAAAACATTAAACCTGTTTCATAGCCCGGCAAAAAACCACCAGTCATGATTGCCGTGGCACTTCCGGGGGTCGGCCCGCTGATCAAATCTCTTCTTTGAAATTTATTCCAACTCGAATAAACCGAACGGGGAACATAGTATCCAAATGGAACTCTAAAACGGCCGAATTTAAAATCAGCATAACTGACATTAACTTCATTAAACAATAAATTCCCCGATACCCCGTTTAACTGTACCTCTGTATAAAATTTGGTATCTCCCACAAAGTCTGCCGTAAAAAAAAGCGAATCATTAAATAAAGAAGGAGCCTCAGAAGAATTAATCACAAATCCTGAAATAGTATCTAGGCCACCGCCGCGAGGTAAATTTCTGCCGTCAGAGACATACCCTACGGTGCCCTCCCCGTGAAGAGAAATAACGGAAGCCATTGCATTTGAAGTAAAAAGCATCCAGATTAAAAAGGCAAATAATTGTTTTTTCACTATATCGCTATCCCCTAATAGCTAATTCTTTCCCATCTAAAAAATTATTAAACATTAAAAAAAACCCCGCCATTGCTGGCGGGGTCACTTTATCAACGCTTTGAACTCTTAACTTAGAATGAAGCCGAAATTGCGGTAGTAATAGTACTTTGAGAAGCCGCTTTGTTCGTTCCTGTTGAATTCGAAAATTGGTTACCGTTATTTGCTGAATCTGTGCGATATTCAATTCTCCAAAGAGTATTCGCATTCAAAGGAGCATTAAAAC
>CAYMKA010000143.1:0-4473 GCA_964390935.1 uncultured bacterium | reverse complement strand
TGGCTGAACCTCCAAGACACCGCTCGAAAGAACCACCAGTAATTTATTAATGGATATTACTAATTTATATCTGCCGCGCCCAGTTGCCCCGCCAACAACTGGGCGCGAAGGTTGCCTGCCTAGTGTTTTTTAAAAAGGTAACACTCAGACCAAGGTGCTAAACATTTTAATTTAACCCACTGGCCAAAACTTATTTGGGGTAATTGAGCTTTGTCACCGCACAAAAAAACCACAACGTTTTGACCTTTTTGGCATGACTCACGAACTGTATAACAAGTGCCGTTTGAGTCACCGTAAAGAAAAGCCACCAAACCGTCTGAGGCTTCAACCAGCCTTTTGTTGCGAGCCAGTAAACCAGCCACGGCCACTGACCTAGAAGAATGAGGTGGAACCAAACCCCAAGACACTTCGCCTTGATGAGATACAAAATATTCAACAAACTTTTGGACCTCTTTGGGAAAGCCCTTCAGCTCAGACCAAGCTGAGAACAAACGACCTTTAGAAACTGCACCCAATGAAATGAGTGACTCTAAAACAAACAGGTCAGCGCCGAGCGCACCGCCTGAGTGAATGACATAATTTTTATTAACTAAATATTTAACCACCTCCTGAATGTTATTTTTATACTCTTGTGGCAAAGCCCGTGCGCCGACTATGCCGACGCTTTTGTTTTTGACCGCCATAACACACCTCCCGCGTGAAGATGTGAAGACTGGTCAATAAAAAATGCTGGCTGTCACAGGGTCGGCGAAGCCGACTTGCGTAGCCCTTGACGGTCAGCATAGTGACCGCAGGGAATGGTTTTTATTGAATTACTTTAACGGGGTTCACTCGATTTGGGTCTTAAAATAACTACTTTTTTAAAGGAAGTACCCTAAGGCTCTAGTTGGATTTGGTTTAAATCCTTAATGGATCAGTCAAGAAGTACAAAATCCGCAAGTATTAAACAGAATCTTTCGATATATTTTCACAGGTCAAAATCAACAACTTTTTTGCATTGATGTCGATTAGTTGTTACAAATAAAAATCAGGAGGCTTTTATGAATTTAAATCCTATTAATAAACCGCAGGCTGTTTGTTCGACAATTCCGGCTCAACCCGTACAACAAAAAGATCAGGTCGTTGTAGAAGCTTCTAGTGCTGTTGTGTTAAATGCATTAAAAATGGCTCAATTAGCCGGAAAGCCCATAAAATCTTTAGAGGTCGGTCCTATTGAAAATACTAACGCAGTCACTGTTTATATTGAGACTAAAAATAATTGTTATTCTTTTTCATCTAAAGAAGACGGTATTGTCATTAAAGCGGGTGACTCTGTGACGGTTCCTATTTTTATGCGCCCTGAAGAAATTAAATCGATTAAATTGGTGATAAAGATGGCTGATTTTTCGCCCACTTCCTCACAACCGAGGGCGGCTAATGCGAAAGCGCCATTTACTTTTTCGTTTAAGTATTAGGTATTAATTTTTTTTTAAAGGGAAAATACTAAAAATGTATATTAAGAATATTAAAGCAGGAGATTATGAGTCGCGAACCCCAAAAATTAAAGAGTTAGCTCAATTTGCCAAAGATTTATATCATGAACTTCATCGTGAATTGGTTTCTGCATTAGGGAAACACCCTTGGACCGGCAAAGACCCTCATTTGATTTTTGGATTTGGCGTGGAATTGCTCGAATTTTTAATTATTGATAGGAAGGTCGAATTTGAGAGCGAAGGAGATTTGAATATTTTTATTAATTATATGGGTAAGCATAAAGACTACATTGTTAATTCAAAGACACTTTATTTTAGAATGTTGGAAGCAGATCCGGCATTAAAAAAAGCTGTAATGGATGCGTTAATGAAAATTTTTGTTGAAAAAAACTTTATTAAAGAAAATGGTCGGGCAAAGGCTATTTTGAAAGAGAGCGATTTTAGAACAAAAACATCTTCTGAAAGAATTTATAAAAAAGTGATCGAACAAATTGAAAGAGAAAAGGGTGACCCCGAGTAAGGACTACTTCTTATCCAGCTATTGTTTCGTTAAGCACAAGTATCTAATATTTTTCTTCGATATATTTCCACAAACAATAAAAACAATGGTTGTATCTGAAACATTATTTCTGTGAAGAGTTGTTCAGAGCAGGTATTGTTTTGACAAGGAGAAGAAGATGACATCAATAAATAAACAAATAGCCCCGAGGGAACCGGAACGTAATATAAATCAAAAAAAAAGTGGCGATAAAGAAATCATCGAATTAAAAGATCTAGAAAAACTTGTAAAATTTGATCAAGATGCATTTTGTAAAGTATTGAAAAAAGAAGCTGCTAAATTACCCGATCATTCGATGTTTAAAAAAATACTTCTGGAAGTGTACGAGACTGTAAGTAAAGCTGTTACACAAACTGATTATCAAAAGGCAGCAAATGCAATTATGAAAACCTTGTCGAAAAAAGATGATAAGGCAGTTATTTATAGTCTAAAACAAGAAATCAAGGAAATTATTAAAAGAAAGATGAATAGACCCCGCTTAGAATCTAAGTCTTTTGATCCTAAATTGCTTGAACCGGAAGTTAAAGAAGTTAAGGAATACACAAAGAAATCTTCTATTGACCCTAAGTTGCTTGAACCAGAAGTTAAGAAATTTTATCATTATGAAAAAAAGACGTCTTCAATTTCAAATAAGGATTATGTTCAATTGAATTTACGTACTAAATTAAACCCCAATGCTCCAGCGCCTGATAAACAAGTCGATCAAATGATTACGTATCTTGAAAAAAAAGGCGCCAAATTAATATTTGGTTCCACAATAAGTTATACAAGGCCAGTTAATGAGACTGACCATCGTCGATATGCGATTAATGGCAAAATTACTAAGGACAGCTACATCAATCAAAGAGTTAAAGAGCTCAAAAGACAGTATTACCAGTCTGCTATGGATCAATTTTCAAAAATGCCGGTGAAAAATGCTAACGTGAAACAGGCGTCAGCAATGATACGAAAAGCCGAGAACAAGGCCGATTTGCGAGCAGAAGCCAAAAAAGAATTTTTAGAGCTGTTAGAAAAAAAAGACACTATCGTTAAAGACAGCAAAATTAGTCTAAAAGAATATTTAAATTCAAAACCGTCTTCTCCAAAATTACGTGCCACCGATTCGATTGGCCCAGAATTACGTGATTTTAATAACATAGAACCACGAAAGGATCTTAAAGATTTCTAGTATACAGAAATTTGTAATGCTTTGATTTTTAAGGAGAAATATATGGAAATAAAAAGAAATGTCCCTTCACAATACTCTCAAACGGGCCGTCCGAAGAACGACCCCTTGAATGGAGCACAAGCCCTTACTTCGGTTGATCGAGTAAAAGCCACTATGGAGAAGCAGGAAAAGTTATTAGATAAAACACATCCCGGGATCAGTGTGGAACAAGAACGTGCTGCTGCTGTGGGTGATATTATTGGTAGTTCTTTAAAAGTTGAGCCATTTAACATTGATGCGACACCAACAATAGAATCGGAACAATTTAGAAATGCACAAAAAGAACGCGAATTTTTAATATATGAAAACACCCAAAAGGCTTTATTGAATGAATTCGAAAAAGAAATAAAAGATAAAAAAACAGAAGAGAAGATTGCTTTCATAGTTAAGGCATACAAGGGATTTGGTGGAAACCATTGGATGAATAAGTATCCAAGGATAAAAATTGAAATTGCAGTTAAATATATAGATAAAAATGACTATACGAAATTGATTAAGGCTCTAGATGAAATGATTAATAAGTCTCAATTTGAAAGAGAAAAAGAAGACGCAAGGTTTTTTAAGGAAACTATTTTGCAGGATATCTCAACATCCAAGTAATAATATTTTGACAGGGAAAAATACATGAAACCAATTGGAAGATTTCTCGAAAAGCAGAATAGGTTATTTGAACTATTTTTTGGAAAATTTTTTATATCTTCTTAAACAAGGCAATCCATTTTCCTCATTCGGCCTCAACCCTAATACAGAGCTCCGCTGCGCTTCGGGGTTGACCCCTCATTCGTAAAACGGACAGTCAAACACATCTTCACGCGGGAGGTGTGTTATGGCGGTCAAAAACAAAAGCGTCGGCATAGTCGGCGCACGGGCTTTGCCACAAGAGTATAAAAATAACATTCAGGAGGTGGTTAAATATTTAGTTAATAAAAATTATGTCATTCACTCAGGCGGTGCGCTCGGCGCTGACCTGTTTGTTTTAGAGTCACTCATTTCATTGGGTGCAATTTCTAAAGGTCGGTTGTTTTCGGCTTGGTCTGAGCTAAAGGGCTTTCCCAAAGAGGTACAAAAGTTTGTTGAGTATTTTATTTCCCATCAAGGCGAGGTGTCTTGGGGTTTGGTTCCCCCGCACAGCTCGCGCTCGGTAGCTGTGGCAGGTTTACTTGCTCGCAATAAAAGGTTAGTTGAGGCTTCAGACGGTTTGGTGGCTTTTCTTTACGGTGACTCAAACGGCACTT
>CAYMKA010000142.1:0-4499 GCA_964390935.1 uncultured bacterium | reverse complement strand
TTTTATCTTACTTCCCTACTATTAAATCAATGATGATAGCCAATCATCCCAAGTTTAAAAGTTTACCAACCACAGGAATGCGTTATTTAAGTTTGATATTATCCATGGTTGAACCGGATGGAGTATTTGTTAATGATGGTAGTTTAGTTATTCCTCATTACTCCTCTCAACCCAGTTTAGAATCAATGGTCCCATTGCAAAGATCTGCTTTTCATAAAAAAAGCATTCTTAACTACGACGAAATTTACCTTTCACAAACTTTCGAAGATTCATTTAAATTATTTTACGATGTCTATGGGATTGCCAATCTTGTTTATTATTTAACTGGTAAACAACATCGCTGGATTTATCTTTTACCTGGTCTAGTTTATTTCACTACTACTCATCCCGTGGCAACAGAATTTATGAATTTTAATGCAGACCTAACAAACATGCCTATTCTGAATGTGCTGGAAATAAAAAATATGACAACCTCACATGCGACTGTTATAAAAAATATCACTAATACCAATCCTTGGGCAAAAAAATATGCGCCAACTGAAAAACAGTATCCGAATATTATTCTTGCGTTAGAAGAAAAACCTGGGATTACCATTGGAGAAGTTTCAGAACTAATAAAAAAAGAATCAACGCCCATCCAACAGTTAACTCAAACTACCGGTCAAATTGTTCAAATAGCAAGATTTAATGCAAAAAATACCATGCTAGATGCAGACCCCTCTTCAGGAACCAGCATTGATTACAGCGGTTTTTCATTAAATTTAGCCGCCAGTATTGATTGGTCAGCAAGTCTTTCAGCAATTAAAACCATTGCAATAGGTTATGCACAACAAAACGTTACAAAATATGCAAATCAGACCATTGATAACATCATTGATAGCTACATGTTTAGACAACCAGCCGTAGTTCCTAATAATAATCCTGACTACAGTGAGTCACCAATGACCTATTCCTTACAAGCATTTGTTTCTTCTTCGAACGAAATAGAAGTTTATACTTCAAAACACGATTTTGAATTTGATAGTGATGATGGGTTAGATCCTTCAACAGGAACACAGTTAATATCTTACGATCGATTCGGAAAAAAAGGATTAAAACCTAAATCGATCAATTTAAAAACTGACAAAATATTAATTGCAGGGCGTTTAGACGAGTTGTTTCCCCAAAATATGCATCAATTTGAATATTCTTTAAACTTTGGGCCATGGACTTCGATTACTGTCCAAGATCAATATGGAAACTTCCAAGTTGGCCCTCTTCCACTAGCAGAAGGTCAAAATATTATTGCATTTAGAATGGAAAATATAGCCGGCAAAAAGAACTGGCAAATGATGCGCGTCATTCGTTCTAGTACTCCTCTCCTACCTTCTGCCATGGTGCCCGACCATCAAAAAAGCACCTCACAAAACCCAGTCCTTGTTTCAGTGCAGTACAACGACACTCAATTTGAAACTCAGGATGTTGCTGGTCAAATTATTCATTTAGAAGAATTTAAAATAGATGATGCTCTTGTTCCTTCAAGTCAGGTTGAGCTGATCCCTACCTGGAATACTTATAAATATACAGTTGATATTAGAACTACTCAAAACCTTAGCGAAGGGGAACATACTATTGTTGCTAAAGCATTCGATATTTATAACCATAGTTCTTTCGCCAGATGGAATTTTACTGTCGATAACTCTGCCCCATTACTGAGTATTCAAACTAATGAAAAATATACCAATGTAGGCAGTACCAACATCGCTCTGGAATACACTGTTACTGACAACCTTTCTTCCTTTATATACGACATAAATAGCTCTATTCAAAATAATCTTGGACAAACTGTCAGTACTTTTAATACACAGGCTTACTTATCTACCGGTAAACAAATTATTCAATGGGATGGAATTAGCCGCTTAGGACCGCCTATTAAAGCTCCTGATGGAGTCTACACTTTAGTAATTTCAGCCTCCGATAAAGCTGGCAATCAATCAATCGTATCAAAAAACTTTTATCTAGATAGTTCTGCTCCTAAAATCTTAACAAGTTCTTTTGATCATCCCCTCATGTCCACTCAGTACAACAGTTTAAATCTAAATTTAACAACTACCGAAAAAGTAAAAGTAATCATCGCCTTTACTCAAGAAGGAACCGATTTATCTCATTCCTACTTGATTGAGACATCTGAAGTTAGCCCTGGAGAGTTTAAAGGAGGTTTTTCTTGGAAGTTTGAAAGCGAAGGAAACTCCATTCCAGATGGAACTTACCTAGTGAAGTTAATTCCTATTGATGAAGTTTATTTACAAGGGGAGATTGTTACCTCAAACATTATTATTGATCGTACTGGTCCAATCATTTCTAACCCTTATGTCATGCCACTGGTACTAGGAAATAGTGGAACAACACCATATCAAGGAACATTAAAATACAATTTAATAGAGAATTCTCCTTTAAATACAACTCAAAAAGTTTATTCGAATATCGAATTGGTCTATAAGGAAACTCAAAACATTATTAAAACTTGGAATAATTTTTCTGTCACAGCCAGCAGTAATAATTTGTCTTTTGACTTAAACAACTCCAGTTTGCCTAAAGGAGTTTATGAAATTCATATTACAGCCTGGGATCCTTATCTAAATAAAAGTTATGCAACAGCACAACTCATTAAAGATGGTGTCCCTCCTATAGTAGATTTTCCTAAAACAAATGATGAAATCGTAGACAAAGTTACCTTAATTGGAGTCGCTCAAGATCCTGATTGGACAAATAACAATGATTTTGAATCTTATGAAGTGTTTGTTGCTCTAGGCAATCAAGCGCTTCCTTCCCAACTCAACTCTCTTGATTTAAATATTTGGAAAACAGATTCTGTAGCAGTTCCTCTCGCGAATCAAAAAGATTATACAAAACCGAATTTATCAATTCGTCCACAAAGTTATTCTGGCCCCATTGCTATTCTTGACACACAAAATCTGCCTTCAGGTTCTATCACTGTTTTAGTGGTTACATCAGAAAAAGGTTTAGGAAGAACAAGTGGCACAATTAAAAAATTAAACGTTAATAAAACGCTTAATGTACTCGATCAAAAACCTCTTATCGATTTAGTTATGAGTACTCAAAATGTTAAATTTTCAAATGCAGAAAAAATCCCATTTATTATTTTAAATAGTAATGCTCCTGCGCATATCGAAGTAGATATTTTTGATTCAATCAATCAGCCTATTCATCATTTGGCCTTTCAAAATGTCCCAGGCAATCCTTATTTTGGAAAACCAGATATTTTATACGGCCAACAAGCAGGGCTTTATTTCTGGGAAGATGAATTGGGTTTTCATTTAGTTTTAAATGGAGACAATACTCTTAATAATTTTAGCGGATCTTTAGTTGCTGGAAATATTACAGATGTTTCGCATAATGCCGGTACTTCTGTCTCCTTTAATGATCTTATCAACTTTAATGTCACATTAAATGCTGGCGAATCAAAAAAAATTGACTTTCAAATTACTAATCGAAATTTAAAGACCATGATCAGTTTTATGCACAATGGTGATTTCCCTCAAGCCAGTCTTTTAAAATTAGGTAAAGTTCAAAAAGCTCCCGCTTTTATTCCTGCCATGTTTGATTTAAAAACACCTGATGAATCAACATTAAAATTAACATGGGACGGTAAAAATCAAGCTGGGGGGTTTGGTCCTAGTGGAATTTATCGTATTAAAGTAAGTGCCTCTGGCATTAATGGGATTGGATTTTCAGAAATAAATGCCACATTCAATGTCCAAAATCAGTTAGAACTGAAGTTAGGTTCTCCGCTACCTATAGACAAAAAGTTTGATCCTTTTGCCAAAATCGATCGCATCAATATTCCCTACACTTTAAACAAAGGTGCCTATGTTACAGCCAAGGTTATTGATGTTTCTTCAGGACTAGAAATCGTCACTTTGTTAAACAATCAAAAACAAATTAGCCGTGAACAACCTTATAACCTCACCTGGAACGGGATTTACCCCAACATTTATAGTCAATCACGTAAAACAAGTGGCGATTATCTTATTGTCTTAAACGCTGTTGCGGCTGACTCTTCAGAAAATATCACGATTACTATTAATGGAGTTCAAATTATTTCTGAAGCAAATGGCAATGCTATTGCAGAAATAAATCCTCAAGGAATCACTCAAAATTATCAAGGAACTCCCGTTTTAAGTGCTTACGGTGATAGTTCTTATTTCTGGTCACTGTTTGCAACGGGAAAATATTATCCACCTAAAGGTTTTAATTACGAACTACAAGCTTTTGGAACTCAGAATGTAAAAATTAATCCTTTTGTACCGTTTGCTGGGCTTGCTCATCGTTATTTTGATACGGTGAAAGTACGTATATATACAAATGTAAAATTTTATACCGAGGGATGCAAGCAGTGGTGTCTACCTTGGCCAATGGACAAGACCTGCTATTGTTCAGGTGATAATAGAAGTGGATGGATGACAGGATCTACAGGAAGTTATCCCCCCCCAAACTAC
>CAYMKA010000141.1:0-4588 GCA_964390935.1 uncultured bacterium | reverse complement strand
CTCTAGCCAAAACGTCCAAATCAAAATATTTATTACCCACGGTCGAATTTCCTTGAACCGCTTGAATAAAATTCTCTAACGTACTTTCAAAACGAGCATTTTCTTTTTCATCTTCAAAATAAACTTGTGGAAAAACCGGTAAAGGAATTTTTTTAGAAAAAATATTAGCAACTGTTTCCGTCAAATCAAGTTCTGCGAAACCTTTAAACTGATGCAAATGATGCAGTGTTCCGGTTGCTCCAAAAACCATCATTTCATGCTGCGGGTTTAAAACTTTTTGCACAATTTGAGAAAGTCCATTTTTAAAATTTTCTGTTTGAGCTTCTGAAAAATATTTTTGTAAAAAAGGGTTGGCTTCCATGTGTTTCAACCATTCTTCAGTTAAACCACGCCAATAAACCTCCTCTTTTTCCCACAGTTTAATTCCTGTGGAAGTCGATAAAGCTTTTGAAAGACCGGCATAATACTTTTCATAAAGCTTCACAATTTCTAGATGAATGATTTCACTCATTAAGGTGATTTGATTAGCATTTTCAGCTAAAAATAATGCCTTTTCACTTTTCACTTTTTCAGCAGTGGCACGATAAGTTTTCAGATCCGTTGGATCATCTGACAAATCGGCAAAATACAACTGGTTATAAACAGCCTTACGCATGCCGCCATTTGATAATAGAGCGCCTACCCCTTTGTCTTTTGAAAGAGAATAAGCGGCTTCTAGAGAATAATATTGCTCGGGTAATAATTCTTGAAGACGATTTTTTTCTGCTTCAGAAATTTCTCCATAAAAATAAAGCTTTTTTTCTTTTGCCGAAAATTTAATACGATGTCTCTCCGCTCTAAATATTTTTTTCAATTCACCCAGCTTTTCTTTATCCTTTCTAGGAATAGCCACATCACTGACCGTTGTTTTTTGTTTAGAAAGCTGACCGTAAAGAGATTTTTTTTGTTTTATATTTAGTGCGGGATTATTTTCCAAAAGCGCTAATACATCCCTAGCATCTACTTTTCCGTTAATGACCAGTGTTTTTTCTTTACTACCTGGCTTAGCGTTAACAATCTCTTTAAGGGCAAAGCGTCCAGACTGACTGGTAATCCAAGTTTCAAATTCAGGACTGACATTTATATTTAGTTCGACCTGCGGTTCTATGAGCGCATTCACGTTTTTTAAATTTTCTTTTAAAAAGCCTCTGGCATACATATCCCCAAGACCTGCTTCACTAATGAAGTCAGCATCCCCCACCCTTTCAGCAAAAATTCTGGCTAAAGAATATTCCAGCGTTGCAGCAAATTCTTTTTTATTAAAATCTCTGGTATTAAGCTGAGCGCTCATTGTGCGGTTCACTTTTTGATTTATTTTTTGATTGTCTTTTTTAATCTCTCTTAAAACTTCCTCAATTTTTTGACGACGCTGTGCAAAATCTCTTTCTTTTGTCAGCACTTCCGGATAAAGCACAGGAATAAAGTAAGCAGCCAGAGCGGCTAAAGTATTCGCATCTTCTTCTTTTTGATTTAAATAAATAAAAGATTTTTCGGCAGCTTGAACAGTGGCATAACCAAAAAGCATTTCATGAACAGCGGCGGCAGCAAAATCACTCAAAAAAGTTTTTTTATCTTTAATGCCGCCTACTTCATCAATTGCCAAAGCAGAAAAAGATTCTAAAATCGCTTTCTCAACAGCACGAATCAATTCTTCTTTTTTAAGTTGATAGTCATTGTCTTCAATCGAAATTTTTTCAACACGCTTATTAAGTGCTGGAGTGTAATTTTTAGATAAGTAAGAACTAAGCTTAAAACGAATATCTTTTTCTAACGCGCCATCACTGTCATAAACGTGCCAAGAATTTTGCAAAGCTTCTTCAATGTAATCCACTTGGCGAGAACGACTGGCAAGGACCAAAGCCATTAATTCTTGGTTAGTTTTGGCAGGTGTTAAGTCACCCGATTTTGAATTTGAAAATTGTTTTTCAACGACTTTAAATATTTCTTGAGATTTAAAATGCATAAACTGCAAACCCAGCTCCATCCCGCGGCTGGTGTCCACAAAATAGTTAGCAGAATCGTTATTTAAAAAAGTTTTGTTTTGTAAAACTTGTGTCATGCGGTGAACAGCATGTGCCAAATTTTCATAAGCTTCGTTTTCAGTGACTGTCTTTGAATGATTTAACAGTTGCTCAACCCATTTTTGAGACCAATCTATTTTTCTTAAACGGCCTTCTATTTCTGCTGCAGAGTGACCGCTAAAATTTTCGAGCGTTTTAGGAGATAAATACTGCACCCGGCCTGCAGCGGTTTGCTGTTGTCCTTCTCCGAACATGCTGATGCGAAAACTAAAACGGATGCCGCCAATGTGCTGATCAATCGGAGTCATTTTTTGAAAAATGCGGTTGTAAAGTTGCTGCTGCAAAGCTCCCGGAGAAGCCCCCTGGTTACTAGTAAATCCTGTGCCAATGGTGGCCGGAACTTCTTTGGACGAATGAAGTTTATTGATGGCGGGGTTATCAGTGATTTGGGCCGTCTTAGCAAAATCGGGAAGCGCGTGAAAAATAGCTTGATCTGTCGTTTTTTTGAAAAAAGCGGTCATCGCTGCATAAAAAATAAAAATCGATAACAGCATGCTACTCACAGCAGCGGTCATACCTGCCACAACGCCAGTGCCCATTAAATAAGACAAAAATCCTATTGAAGCTGCAGTCATCACTCCCGTTCCAAATGAAGTCACTCTGATCCAATTTTTGGAAATTAAAAATTTAGAAAATGCATTGGTTTTAAGCGGAGCTGGAGAAACACCTAACGGTTCGGGCTTTTGAATATTAATTTCAGCTCTCTCAATATGAGGGGGATTCAAAACAGCTTTCGAAACGACTCCCTCAGAAGTGGTTTTTCCAAAGAGAGTGCCCTTTACTCTATCGAATAGACTAATCGTTTTTGTTATTAAAAACATTTCATGCTCTTTTATTTATATTTTTAGTTCTATTTTTTACTATCCTTACCTGCTTCTACCTATGTATTAGATATGCCCCTTATTAGTCGTTAACATACGCTTTTTGTTCTTTTTATTTAGCGATTTTTACTGTTTTTTTTCTGAAAAATTCATCTTTTAACATTATTTTTCTTTGTCACAACAGCAAAAAATAAGCTTTTATCCTCTGTTGTGGATAAGTGTTTTATTTTTCTTAACAATAGGTAGATGTTAAGTGACATTTTAAAGATTGAAAACAAGAAAATACATAAAAAACACCCCCAAAAATACAATAAAAAAGCCCGATCAATTCATATGATCGGGCTTCTTAAAAATACTCTGAACACTTATTAAAACAATTTACTCGATTGAAATCTTAATTTGATATTTACCCTGCCCTGGTTTGTGTTTAATCTGTAGTTTTTCAAGCACATCCATTTTAGTGAATTCATCATTAGATAATTCAGTTAAATCAATCACATTATCTACAAATTCATTTTTACCGCCTTTTAATTGGCCGAATGATTTATGTTCTACACTGTTAATCTCAATGGCAATATCGTTAACATTGCCTTCTAAAACCTTGATGTAAAAATGAATTTTTTTATAACCTTTCAAGGACTGAGCCCCGCCATTCCAATGAGCATTGTCCACATAATCGTGCACCACGCCACTATAGTCGCTGCCTCTATAAACAATTTGAGCAATATCGTCTTTTACAAAAGCCTTCGCTCCACCCCAACCATAAATTTTGTCTTTGGTTAAAAACCATTTGCTGCTTCCAATCATTGAAGTTCCGGCAACATCAGATGATTTTTTATCTGAGACGGGGGCGACCTGAGCCAACAAAACACTGCTCACCATTAAATTCATAAAAAACTCCTTTTAATGAGATTTACACCAACACAATAAATCGAAGGAAAATTCAAATAGTTTCAGTTTTATTCACTCAATATCGAAAGCACACTCACCAGTGCCGCATTCCAGTTAATCGCAATCTCATTCGTCGTCCAAGATTCTTTGTTGTCTTCATATCTTAAATAAGGAGCCTTATCCGAAAGGCCGGCAATGACTGTATCGCCTGCATAGTCATCTTCACTGTATGGCCCGCCAACTAACATGCCTGGCGGTAAAGAGTGCTTACCAGACATCGCGGGACGATAATGAGGCTGCTTGGGTGATGTTGTTCCGGCACCAGTCACATACGACATCTGCAAGGGGTTTTTCCCCAGCACATAATTCAACATTTCTAATGCCGCATTTTTATATTTATTTTCTTTTAAAGTTTTAGCAATAATTAATAAATTTAAAGCCGAAGTCAAAACATCACTATTAGAACCCCATACCAAATAGTTTTTTTCTACTGCCACTCCATATGGATTATCTTTTTGTAGACGAATCAAACGCAGAGCATATTTTTTCATCCAGGCTTCAATTAAAGCTTTATTTTTGCCTGACGCCGCAGGATAAAGCGCAAATAAAGCCAAGCTATGGCAGTTATTCCATTCACCCGTTTTTAAATTTTCTAAAGCAGAACTTAGATTTTTTTCTAAATAAATTTTATATTTTTCTGATTTAGTCGCACGAAATAATTCTGCCGCTGCCCAGAGCCTTTCATCACGATCATTT
>CAYMKA010000140.1:0-4607 GCA_964390935.1 uncultured bacterium | reverse complement strand
AATTTATTCATTGTATTACTTTTTGGAACCTCAGTCGCCAGTCTGTCAGCCGAAAAATCAGAGCTTTATCGTAGAGCTGGCGTCATTCACTTATTAGTTGTTTCAGGATCTCAAATAGCCTTACTCGTTGGCACCCTTCAATCAATTGCGAATATTTTTAAAATGTCGCCCCTACTTAGTTTTATTTTTTGTACGGTCATCAATATTGGATTCACTATTGCTACTGGAGCCGACCCATCTATTTTAAGAGCCTGTGTCATGGCGCAATCAGGACTTATCGCCACTCTTTTAAATCAAAAAAGAAATGCATTTTCGATACTTCTCCTTAGTGCCTGGGTTTTAAACTTAATGGATCCCACCCTTATTTATTCGGTTTCATTTCAATTATCTTTTGCAGCGACTTTTGCTCTTTTGTTCGTAGTCCCTATTGTTGAAACTAAATTACAAAAATACTTCTCAGAAAAATGGGCAGGGATGCTGGCTACTACCTTAGGACCAATATTAATTACATCTCCCTTAAGTATGTTTTATTTTTCTGGTTTTTCATTGATTGGGATACCTCTCAACTTGATTGTGCAGGGGGGAATAGAAATGTTGGTTCTTTTAGGTTTTTTAAGCACTCTTATTGGAAATATTTTTTACCCACTAGGATATTTAATTAATCAAACCAACTTAGCAGGCATTTGGTTACTCGATACAGTTGTTAGTTTTTGCGCCACACTTCCCTATAGTTATATTAATATCGTCTCGCCCACATTAGCGCTGGTCTTGCTAAGCTACGGTTTTATTGGCCTCTATTTAGGAAAGTTAATGATTAAAAATAACTTAAAACTCTTTGGACTCATTTTTTGTTTTTTACTGCTCTGGCATCAAGCTGATACTTTTTCTAACGAGCGCGTTTTTACCAACCCCTCAAACGAATTAGTTATTACCGCTATTGATGTCGGTCAGGGCGACGCCATCTTAATTGAAACTCCGGATCACAAAAAAATATTAATCGACGGCGGTCCTGTTAACGATAAAACTCTCAATTTTATTAAGAAAAAAGGTATTAACTATTTAGATGCGATTATTTTGACCCATGCTCATCTTGATCACTTTGGAGGACTACCCAAAGTCATTAAAGAAATTAATTGCGGGCTTATTTTAAATACGGCTTATCACAATAATAATCCGGTCTACCAAAGATTTTTAGAAATGATTAAAAAGCAAAAGATCCCTGTCGAAGACGCCTGGAGCCATAAGAATTTTGATTTAAGTTCTACCGTAAGTCTGAATATTCTTTCGCCATCTGAACCCCTTCTTACAGAAGGACATTCAATTGAAAACGAAAATTCCACTGTCATCTTTTTAAAATATCAAAACTTTTCAGCCATTTTTACAGGAGATGCGGGCCAGCCCAGTGAAAAGCGCATTATTCAAAATAATCCTGATCTTAAAGTCACCTTATTAAAAGCAGGACATCATGGTTCTAGATATTCTTCGGGCCCAGAGTTTTTAAAACAAATTAAACCAGAACTCACTTTTATTAGTTGTGCTGTTGGCAATCGCTACAAGCATCCTCATGTGGAAGCCTTAAAACGTTTTGAAGAAATGAATATCAAAGTTTATCGAACAGACTTACAAGGGAATTTAATGCTTATGACGGATGGGCAGACTTATCGAGTGGTAACGGGGAAGTAAAGGCGGGAACATTCCCCCGCGCCCCACGCTTCGCGTGCCTTCGGTTCGGTCGCTTCCCCCTGTGGGGGAAACGAAAACTCTAAAAAGACAGGAATCATGTCAAAAAATTTATATTTAAGAATTATGAAACCTTTTCGAAAAAAACTTCGTAAAAAGATGACACGAGCTGAAACCTATCTCTGGGCTTGTATCAGAAGAGAAAAATTAGGATATCAATTTTTAAGACAAGTTAGCATTGGATATTATGTTGTCGATTTTTATTGCAAAGATTTAAATTTAGCTATTGAAGTAGATGGTTCAATACATAATATAAAAGCAATTAAAAACAGAGATCATTTCAGACAAAAATTTCTAGAAAATTTAGGTGTTATTTTTCTAAGATTCTCAAACGACGACGTTTTATACAAAACCACAACAGTTCTGGGAACTATCAAAAATAAATGTCACGAATTGTCCCAACTGTCTTCGTCTCCCCCGGAGGGGGAGAGCCCGTGCCAGTGGCACGGGGAGGGGGAGTGAACGCAACAAACCTGCTAAAATCCCACTCTCATGTCCAAAATCACCTATAAAGACGCTGGTGTCGATATTGAAGCTGGCTATGAAGCCGTAAGCTTAATGAAAAAACATATCAGCAAAACCATGATTCCAGGAGTGATGAAAACTCCAGATAGTTTTTTCTCTGCTTTTGAACTGCCCAAAGGTTACGAAGAGCCAGTATTAGTTTCCTCAACCGACGGTGTTGGCACCAAACTTAAAATTGCTATTGAACTCGGTATTCACCATACAGTTGGAATTGATCTAGTTGCTATGTCTGTAAACGACCTTATCTGTTCTGGAGCAAAACCACTCTTCTTTTTAGATTACATCGCTATTCATAAGCTGGACCCAAAATTGGTTGAACAAATTGTGGCGGGTATTGCTGATGGTTGTGAGCAGTCAGGCTGCGCTTTAATTGGCGGCGAAACCGCTGAAATGAACGATATGTATAAACCTGGCGATTACGATTTAGCTGGTTTTGCAGTAGGCGTTGTTGAAAAAAGAAAAATGATTTCAGTTAAGAATGTTAAAAAAGGCGATATCGTTGTTGGACTTCCTTCGAGCGGACTTCACTCCAATGGTTTTTCATTAGCCCGTAAAGTTTTAACAAAAAGTAACTACGAAAAACTTTTAACTCCCACAAAAATCTATGTAAAAGATATCCTTAATCTAATAGAAAAGTTTGAAATACATGCCATTGCCAACATCACTGGCGGCGGACTTCCTGAAAAGTTAGGCCGTGCTGTTCCACAAGGATTAGAAGCAGTGATTGATTCAACATCTTGGGAAATGCCTGAAATTTTTAAACGTATTGAAAGTTCTGGCAGTATCGAAAAAATGGAAATGTTTAAGACATTTAATATGGGTATTGGTATGACCGTAATTGTGCCCAAAGAAATTGCAAAAGAAGTGGCACACTTTGCCAAAGGTTTTATTATTGGCGAAATGCATGAGAGCTCAAGTTCAGAAGGTCACGGAGTAAAAATTAAGTAATGTTTGCACTGGCAGTGCTTATTTCTGGCCGCGGATCCAATTTAACAGCAATCCAAGAAAATATTGAAAAAGGTTTACTCAAAGCTCAAATTAAAATAGTCATTAGCTCTCGAGCTGATGCTAAAGGACTAGAGTTTGCTAAAGCTCATAACCTGCCAACATTTATTAGTAAATCTGAAGATGAAATTATTAATAAATTAAAAGAAATTAATCCTAATTTAATTTGCTTGGCTGGTTATATGAAAATATTATCTCCCAAATTTGTAAATACTTTTAAAGGCAAAATTATTAACATTCACCCTGCTCTCCTTCCTAAATTTCCAGGACTTGATGTTCAAAAACGTGCGATTGAGGCGGGTGAAAAAGAATCTGGTTGTACGGTACATTATGTGGATGAGGGCATGGATACCGGAGCGATTATTGCCCAGCGCAAAGTACCTATTTTATTGGGTGACACCGCCGACACCTTAGCCGAAAGAATTTTAAAAGAAGAACATATTTTGTATACGGAAGTGATTCAAAAGATTGCTTCAAAAACCTAAGCTAAAACTTTTTCGTGCAATGCCTGCATGACTGGCATACCCAGTTTCAATAAATTCTTCTCTAATAAGGCTTCAAAGCCTTTAGCCTTCGATTTATTCATTAAATTCATCTCTTCGATAAAAAAACCACTATGACCGCGGGTCACAACCGCATAAGCCTGTACTTTCTCTTCTGAAACCATCAAATGAATAGAGGCTTTTTCATGAACGGGAGTCATCGAAATTTTTTGCTTACCTTCCCAATACAACTGAATTTGCTGCCGGTACTTTTTAGGCAGGTCTTTATAAAGATACGAAATAATCATATATATGTGATATCGCTCACACAGAGACAAAGTTGCAGGTTTCAGCCATTAGGTTGAGAGCCCTGTTTAACGACTTGAGGGGTTGGCTGTAAGATAGCCTTATGACAAAACATGCTTTGATTTCAGTCTCTGACAAAACCGGAATCGTCCCCTTCGCCAAAGTGATTGAAAAATATGGCTATCAAATTATTTCAACTGGCGGAACCGCTAAAAGCTTAAAAGAAGCTGGTATTAAAACCAAAGACATTAGTGAAATCACCGAATTCCCCGAAATGATGGACGGTCGTGTGAAGACTCTTCATCCCAAAATTCACGGCGGACTTTTAGCAGTACGTGATAACAAAGAACATATGAGCATCGCCAAAAAACATGAAATCGGCATGATCGATTTAGTGGTTGTGAATTTATATCCCTTTGAGGCGACCATTCAAAAAAAGGGCGTAAGCTTAGAAGAGGCTATTGAAAATATTGATATCGGCGGGCCTTCCATGCTGCGCTCAGCCGCTAAAAACCATCATAGTGTCGCAGTAGTCACAGACCCAAAAGA
>CAYMKA010000139.1:2583-4653 GCA_964390935.1 uncultured bacterium | reverse complement strand
CAATTTGGATAAGATAAAAATTTCTTTCAGTATTTTCATTTAACCATTCAATTACTTTTGTATGCTCTGGTTTTGGGTCTTTAGTTATCCAAATAGCAATTGAAGCATCTAGGCCTATGAGATAAGTAAGCAGTTGTCCTAAATGTGTGTGATCTGTTTTCTCAAGCTGATTTTCTATAATAACTTTTTCGTTGTTTTGATTTTCAGCCAAAATGTCCAAAGAAAAAGATCCTACAGATTTTTCTCTTTCAATTAACATTAGTTTTTGCCCAAGAATTTCTTCTAAGGCATCCAAATTTTCACTTAGCCAAGTAGTGAAGTCTTTTGCTTCGTTTTTCCATATCTCTCGTAGTGGTAGTTTTTCAAGTTTTGAAATTTGCATTCTAAATCCTAAAAAATTATACAGTATTTAAACTGATAAACAGTAAGTCAATTCAATGTCAGCAAAAAATTACTATATAATTTAAAACGAATGCCACTTTTAAAAATCTCCAACATCAAAGTTTCTATTAAAGAACTTGATAAACCTTTAATAGAACTTGTTCACAAACAGTTTCCATTCGAAATAAAACCAAGCCATGGTCTAAAACTGCTTAAAAAATCATTAGATGCTCGTAAAAAGACTGACATTTTTTATTTAATGACTGTTGAAATTAATTTATCAGATTCAGAAATTAAAAAAATAGAATCTAGCCAGCCTAAGTGGCAAATGAATAAATCAAAACCAGATGAAAAACAATTCCAATTAATTCTTGAAAAAGGTTTAGGAAACTCTAATAAGTTAAAGCCACTTATTATTGGCATGGGGCCGGCTGGTATTTTTGCGGCACTGACTTTTGTAAAAAATGGCATTGCGCCCATTATTTTTGAACAGGGCAAAAAAGTGGAAGAGCGCTACAAAGACATTCAAAAAATCTTTAAACATGGCGAATTAATAGAAAACAGTAACATTCAAAACGGAGAGGGCGGGGCAGGAACTTTTTCGGACGGAAAACTTTACAGCCGTGTGAAATCTGATCTACGTGAAACCGTTTTGCAAACCCTGGTTCACTTTGGCGCCAATCCTGAAATTTTGTATGAGTCTCATCCCCATATCGGCACCGATAAACTGCGTAATATTTTAATTAATATCCGTAAATATTTAGAAAATCATGGAGCTCAAATTTTTTATGATACTCAAATTCAAAAAATAAAGCCGACAGATAAATATGTGGAGGTCACTGATCAAAATCAAAAATGTTACTCGGGAGATGTACTGGTTTTAAGCCCCGGCCATTCTTCCAGACAACTTTTTCAAAACTTAAATGGTGTGGTTCAAATCGAATCAAAGCCATTTGCAGTGGGTTTTAGAATCGAATTCTCGCAAAGTCTGGTTAATCAGGCTCAATGGGGGTTCAAGCAGGGGCCAAAGTATTTTGAAAATGCGGCTGCTTTTAGTTTTACGACCCAAGTTGATGGTTATGGCATTTATAGTTTTTGCATGTGCCCAGGTGGTATTGCCTTGCCAGCAACATCTCACGCTAAACACCAGGTGGTGAATGGCATGAGTAACAGTACACGCAGTTCGGGTTATGCCAATTCAGGTTACGTAATAGAAGTTCAGCCCGGCCGTGATTATGGAAATGGTATTTTTGACGGTATCCATTTTCAGTCGCAAATAGAGCAGGCTGCTTTTAATTTAGGAAAAAACGCTTATGCCGCGCCTTCTCAGCGCGTGACTTCGTTTTTAGAAGGCAAAGTTGATGCGACGTTGCCCAAAGGTTCTTATCCCAGGGGACTTGATCCTGTCGATTTAAATCATTTATTTAATAAAGATTTAACCGCTCGCTTTAAACAGTCTTTAAAAAACTTTGATCGAATCATGAAAGGCGTCATTTCAAATGAATCTATTTTAATGGCCACTGAAACGCGCACTAGCTCTCCCATTCGCATTCCCCGAAATGAAAAATATCAATCGTCCCATCCGCTGATTTATCCAGCAGGAGAAGGACCTGGTTATGCTGGCGGCATTATGTCTGCAGCCATCGATGGGATAAATGTGGCAAAGGCTATCGCTCACCTCGACTCCGC
>CAYMKA010000139.1:0-2483 GCA_964390935.1 uncultured bacterium | reverse complement strand
TCGAGCGGAGCCGAGACGAACTGAACACTTAGAGATAAAATAGCCCTACATGATCGAACGTTATTCCCGCCCTGAGATGGCAAAAATTTGGACGTTACAAAATAAATTTCAAAAATGGTTGGAACTTGAATTAGCAGCCTGCAAGGTTTTATCCAAAAAAGGTCAAATTCCTGCAGCGTCACTCAAAGTTATTTTAGAAAAAGCCAAGTTTGATGTGGCTCGCGTTAACGAAATTGAAAAAGAAACTAATCACGACGTGATCGCCTTTTTAACTAACGTTGCTGAATATGTTGGCCCCGATTCCCGCTTCATTCACATGGGATTAACTTCTTCTGATGTGGTTGATACCTGTCTCATGGTTCAAATTAAAGAAGCCGCAGCCATTTTAAAACAGGATATCGAAGCGCTGATGAATGCACTTAAAGCACAAGCCAAAAAATATCAAAATACGGTGATGATTGGTCGTACGCACGGGATTCACGCAGAGCCCATGACGTTTGGATTAAAACTGGCTCTTTATTATGAAGAAATGAAAAGAAACTTGGCTCGTTTAGAAAGTGCTACTGAAAATATTGCGGTGGGAAAACTTTCTGGAGCAGTCGGCACTTACGGCAATATTGATCCAGAAGTGGAAACCGAAGTTTGCAAGGCGCTAGGTTTAAAACCAGCAGTGGTTTCAAATCAAATTTTACAGCGTGATCGTCATGCCGAGTTTGTAACAACGCTTTCAATTATTGGCGGTACACTTGAAAAATTAGCTGTTGAAATTCGTTTACTTCAAAAAACAGATACGCATGAAGCGGCTGAGCCCTTTGGCAAAGGTCAAAAAGGTTCTTCGGCTATGCCGCATAAACGTAACCCGATTATGTGTGAACGTATTACTGGTCTTGCTCGAGTGCTCCGCGGTTATGCGTTAACGTCTCTTGAAAATCAGGCGCTGTGGCATGAACGTGATATTTCTCACTCGGGTGCTGAGCGCGTAATTTTTCCAGATGCGACAGGCTTTTTGGATTATATGCTCGTCAAAATGACTGACATTATTAGTGGCATCGAAGTGTATGAAGACAATATGATTGTTAACTTAAACAAATGGGGCGGAATTGTTTTTTCTGGCCGACTCCTTTTAGAGTTTGTTAAAAAAGGCATTACGCGTGAAGAGGCTTACAAAATTGTGCAACGTAACGCACTGGCTGCTCGTGATAAAAACGGTTCGTTTTTAGAAAATATTTCTAAAGATCCTGAAGCATTAAAATTATTGTCAGCTGCTGAAATCAAAGAATCATTTCAATATGATGATCTCAAACCCAAAATTGAGATGATTTTTAAACGGGTTTTTAAATAGTTAAATTCTTTTCATCTCTATTGAAAAAAATTGTTCCAATCTGCTAGGATCGCCCATGGCCACTCAGATTAAAGAAGAATCCGATAAAAAAGTCACCACTCAAAACATCTCTATCGGAATAGGTAAAAAATCACGCAGAACATACGGTTTTGACGAAATTGCTTTATCACCTGGGCTCATTACAGTGGATCCAGATGATACAGATGCATCGACTAACATAGCTGGCGTAAAGCTCGAAATTCCCATTTTATTGTCTGCAATGGATTCTGTGGTGTCTCCTAAGTCGGCGAGCCTTGCTGGAAAATTAGGAACAGCCGGTGTTTTAAATTTAGACGGTATTTGGACCCGCTATGAAGACGCTGAAGCTATTCTGGATAAGATCGCATCGGTAGGCCGTGAAGAATATGTGCCTCTGATGCAAAAGCTTTATCAAGAACCTGTAAAAGATGAATTAATTATTAAACGTATTCAAGAAATTAAAAAAAATGGCGGACCTGTATTTGTCTCAGCCACTCCTCAAACGGCAGAACATAAATTACCGATTGTTGAAAAAGCCGGTGCTGATGCAATTTTAATTCAAGCAACTGTTGTGGGTACTCAATTTAAAACTTCTAAAAACTTTAAACTCGATTTAAAAGCATTTTGTGCCAAAGCTAAAATTCCAGTTCTGGTTGGTAACTGTGTTACATACGAAGTCGCTACGGCTTTTATGGAATCAGGTGTGTCTGCAATTTGTGTAGGGATCGGTCCTGGCGCGGCTTGTACCTCACGTGGAGTATTGGGTGTTGGCGTGCCAATGGCGACAGCGATTGCTGATTGCGCTGGTGCCCGTGATGATTTTTATAAAAAAACTGGACGATACGTTTCAATTATTGCTGACGGCGGAATGATTACTGGCGGCGACGTTTGTAAAGCGATAGCCTGCGGTGCTGACTGTGTGATGATTGGTTCTCCATTTGCTAAAGCTACCGAAGCTCCTGGAAAAGGTTTTCACTGGGGCATGGCGACACCAAGTCCCGTTCTTCCTCGTGGAACTCGTTTAAACGTGGGTAACAACGGAAGTTTAGAAACCATTTTGCGTGGACCCGCATTAAAAGATGATGGCACTCAAAACTTTTTAGGTGCGATTAGAACTTCGATG
>CAYMKA010000138.1:0-4678 GCA_964390935.1 uncultured bacterium | reverse complement strand
GTTCAAACAAACACCAGTCATTTTGGCGGCGCTTACTCGCAAACGATTCAAGAGAACGTCTTTTTAGAAAAACTTCCCACTTATAAACAAGTTCGCCAATATGACGGTAGCTTTCATGAGTTTGAAATGAAGAATCAAAAACCTCTCTGGCTGAGAGCATTTTCTCAATGGAAATATCGGTGAGACTTAGTGAAATTTTTGGGTGTTGCAAACGATATCTTTGGGTATAATAAACTCAGAGATATCAAAATGATTAACAAAAAAGCTGTTTCTTTATTATCTCTAAACCTTCTACTAGGCTGCTAACGCAGTCATAAAAACCCTTACACCCACTTTGTCTTCGTCTCCCTAATAGAAAAAAGAATCCTGACGCTTATTTATTCAAAGATCAGGTAAAATCAAATAGAAGGATAAGTATATGAGTAACAATAAAAAGAATAACGAAAAACACATCAAGATATTTGATACAACCTTAAGAGACGGCGAACAGTGTCCTGGCGCTTCAATGAACGTCGAGGAAAAAGTCGAAGTCGCTAAAATGCTCGAAAAATTAAATGTCGATATTATCGAAGCGGGTTTTGCTGTGGCCAGTCCTGGAGATTTTGCTTCTGTTAAAGCAGTCGCCGAAACGGTAAATGGTCCTATTGTTTGTTCACTTTCGAGAGCCATCGAAAAAGATATTGTAAAGTCAGCAGAAGCGCTAAAACCTGCTAAAAAATCTCGTATCCATACTTTTATTGCAACCTCCCCTATTCACATGGAATACAAATTAAAAATGAAACCGGATGAAGTGATTAAACGTGCTGTCGATGCCGTTAAAATTGCTAAAAGTTTAGTGGGTGATGTGGAATTTTCGGCAGAAGACGCCAGTCGTTCTGATCAAAAATTTTTAACCGAAATTTTGGCAGAAGTGATTAAAGCCGGAGCGACGACTCTTAATATTCCTGACACCGTTGGCTATACCGTCCCCAATAAATTTGGTGATTTGATTAAATATTTAAAAGCCCACACCCCGGGAATTGAAAATTGTGTGATCTCTGTTCACTGTCACAATGATTTAGGTTTGGCGGTAGCAAATTCTTTAGCAGCCATTCAAAACGGGGCTCGCCAAGTGGAATGTACGATTAACGGAATTGGCGAACGTGCCGGTAACGCTTCGATGGAAGAACTCGTGATGATTTTAAAAACCCGCAAAGATTTGTTTGACGGCCTCGATACTCAAATTGATCCACGTCATATCTACCGTGCTTCGCGATTAATTTCGCAGATCACTGGCTTTGCGGTGCAACCTAATAAGGCCATTGTAGGCGCCAACGCGTTTGCCCATGAATCAGGCATTCACCAGGATGGTATTTTGAAACACCGTGAGACTTACGAAATTATGCGTGCCGAAGATGTAGGTTGGCAGACTAACAAACTCGTTTTAGGAAAACATTCTGGCCGGCATGCTTTCGCCACCGAATTAAAAACATTAGGTTATGAATTAACCGATGAACAAATCAATAGTGCCTTTGAAAAGTTTAAAGAATTAGCCGATAAGAAAAAAGAAATCGGAGAACGCGATTTAGAAGTATTAATTGGTGAAGAAACTAAAGCGGTAAAACCTGTTTACACTTTAAAAAGTTTACAGGTGAAGAGCGGTACCGGTATTAAACCTACAGCTGAAATGGTCATTGATCATGCTGGTAAAGAAATTAAGTTAACTTCAGTGGGAGATGGTCCAGTCGATGCTATTTTTAAAGGCATCGAAACAGCGGTGAAAGATCAAACTGGTAAAATTAATTTAATCGACTTTGTGGTGCATGCGGTCACCGAAGGCACTGATGCTTTAGGTGAAACTTCTGTACGCATTAAAGATGAAGTGGGCGGTCGTGAAAATATTTATTTAGGTCGCGGTGCGAATACCGATGTATTAGTCGCCAGTGCTGAAGCCTATATCGCGGCGATCAATAAAATGCTTTACGCGAGAAGTAAGTAGTTAAAGTTTTCTGATAATTTTAAATTGAAGATCGCTAACAGGGCTGACACTCAGTCGGCCCTGTTTCACTAAAATCATCTCTGACAAAGATTTTTCTTTTTTAATTTGTTCTAACGTGACAGGTTTATTCCATTTTTCTTTAAATGCCAGATCAATGCATGACCATTCGGGATCTTTTGGTTCAGGATAAGCTGTTTTTACAACTTCAGCGGTTCCTACAATCGCCTTTTCATCACCAGTATGATAAATCAGACACCAGTCTCCCTTTTGCATGGCTTGTAAATTTTTACGGGCAGCAAAGTTACGAATCCCATCCCAAGTCGCCTTCTTCGCTTTAGCCAGATCATCAATTGAATAAGTTTCGGGTTCTGTTTTTAAAATCCAGTAATTCATCCGTAAAGTTTAAGAGTTAAGCCGTCTTTTGCCAAAGACTTTTAAAACCATTTTTTTTATGGAAAAGAAGCCATTTCTTTTCTGACTCAGTAATTAAATTTCGTTTTAATAAATGAATTAACAAAGCTTCTATCACTTCGTCCGCATATCCCCGCTCAAAAACAAAAGACCACAATAATGAAAAATCAAATGATCCGGTCAACAACAGTTTATTAGACAGCTCTATCACGTCCCTGTAAATATGGGCCTGTGGACTATGGCTTTTTAAAAGATCTTCCATTTGCTCCACTTCAATCATTCCAGAATTTTTATGTAAGCTCACCAATTCTCGAAAATAAAAATAAAGCCAAGGATAATGAGCGAGCATAATGTCAAAAGCGTCCTGTCCTAACTGAATTCCCACCTGAACCATTTCAATTTGCTTATTCATTCGAATGACTGATTCATCTTTCAAAAGAATAGACTGAAAAACATTCAAAACCATGGCGGCCATATCTAAGTCTTTTGCTTCAGCATCTTGCCACGCAAAAGAATTAAAAGCTTTTAATAAATCAAGAGCTTCGACATGTTGCCAGCAGCTCTTAGCGATATAATTTTCTTTATCTGAATAATCAGATGAAAAATGAATTTCCAGTATTTTTTCAACATCGAATCTCAATAAATCTAAAATCGTTTGATGTGAAAATCTAGCAAATATTTTTTGTGACAACTTTTTATCAAAAGCAATCATCCCCTTCATCAGGTCATTTCTGAAATAAAAATTCTCCCTCACTAACCGGTTTAAAGCGTTCTCAGACAAGTTCAATAGTTTTTTTCTAGTTTCTGAAGGCAAGTTCCAATTTACAAAAGTTTTATACTGGATTTTTAATACAATGTCCTTTTCAACAAGTTCATCAGAAAACAAAATTGCCCTGCTGATATGTGAATCATAAAAATCACGAACAACTTCTTTACTGACCACTGAATCCTTCGAAAATGCATCAATCACCACATCAAAACGTTTCAAAGCATACGAATTTTTTAAACGGCGATAAACGCTCTGATCTGAGAGGTCAAAGTGCTCAATTTCATATTTGGGATAAAAATGATTAACAAAATTCAAATAATCTTTTTGATCTTCGCCCCATGAAACATAACCAATGCGTGCTCGGCGCCTGGAAGTGACTAAAGCCATTTGTTTTTTAAGAAACATGTGAGGGCGTTAATCGTAACACGATGCTTAACACGCATAGAACTAAAGAAGGTGGGTAAATCTTAGTAGACAAAAAAGGTGGCCATCATGAAAAAAATGTTTATCATAATTTTATTAATGGTTGCGACCGTCCTGTCTTTACAACTCTTTGCCGAAGAAAAGGTAATAGTTATTGAAGCCCCACAGGCTAATCCTGAAATCATGATCGATCAAATTGAATCAGCTACTCTTATTTTGCATGCCTCTTCTTATAAAGAAAGCATGCTATATAGCCAAAACTTAGAAAAACAAATGCTTTTATTAACGCAAAGTGATGTCCCGACCTTAGGCAAAGGAATTTCAGTAGCCTCTATAATGCACGAGTGATTCTTAGGAATATTTCGAAAAATATTTTAATCGCCGATTCGGTCCATTACGCAGACTCTTGGCTTGCACGGTTAATCGGACTGATGTTCCATTTGCCCTTAAATATTAATGAAGGTTTCGTTATTCCTAAATGTAAATCAATTCATACTTTCTTTGTGAAACAGACCTTAAAAATTTTAGTTCTAGATATTAATAAAAAATTAATTGATAAGTTTGAAATTAAACCCTCAAAAATATCAAAAATTTACCGAGAAGCATATTATTTTATTGAATTATCAGAAAAAAACACCAACTTTGATCGAGTGGAACTAGGAAATCAAATCAGTTGGAGTCACAGGCCCCTTACGTCCCCTCCGCTTAGCGTACCCTCGGTAAAGGGGAAACTTTGATTTAGAAAACTTACTCCCCCTTCAGGGGGCTGGGGGACTTATTTCTCTATATTAGAAATCTTATCCAGTCGTCCTTGATGACGCCCGCCTTCAAAGGCTGTTGTTAGCCAAATCTCTAAAATCTTTTTTGCCATTTCAGGTTCAGTCGTTCGTGCTCCTAAACATAAAACATTAGCGTCATTATGTTTACGAGACATTTCAGCGGTTAACTCACTGTAGACCAGTGCCGCTCGAACACCCTTCACTTTATTCGCTGCGATCGAAATTCCGATTCCTGTTCCACAAATTAAAAGGCCCCGGTCTACTTTTTTTTCTGAAACGGCTCTTGCAACCGCAATTCCAAAATCAGGGTAATCAACC
>CAYMKA010000137.1:1882-4742 GCA_964390935.1 uncultured bacterium | reverse complement strand
ACAATCTGCCTTAAGCTTTGCTGCATAGCCACCTTAAAAGCACTGTCACTTGCCAATAAACGATAAAGCTCTAACTCTGTTCGTCTGTGTTTTAGCATGACATCTTCAAATATTTTCTCAAATGCTAATTCTCTATTGTGTGGGTCTTGGTTATTTTTATATTTACTCTCAAAATCAGGATGTGATTTTATGCTATTGGCAAGATGCACAAATTTAACCCGTTGCTCATCGGGTGTAGCACTCCATCCTTGAAACCAGCGTTCATTAAATTGACGAATGATTTCATCTAACGGGTCTTTTTCACTGTCAGATTGATGTGCGCCACGAGGATTAGGATTTTGTGGTGCAATAGTTGTTTCATTTTCATCCAAAACAATGCTTTGATTTAACTTAACACGTTCCAAACCATAGGTAGATAAATCAACGGACTCTAACAACTCATCAATTAGTTCAGCCTGTGGGTCTCTAATAGTCAGTTTAGGTATTAAAAATTTTAAGAACCAAAATAGCTTTTCCCAAGCTACAATTTCATAAGGCATAATGGCTGCCATTTGGCCATAAATTTTAACAAACTGCTTTGCCTTAATTTTAAAGTCTATTTTTTCATCATCAGACAACTCTAATTCTGTATTAAACCGATATGCTGCCTGATCAATTATTGGACTCAATTTCTGTGCGTCAGAGCTAGCAAAATAGAGTTGACTAAACTCTTCAACTTCAAAATTTTCATACACACCTACTTCATCTAAAGCATCTTTAAGCTGATGCAATACATTAATATCCGTTGCACCAGACAAACTTGTGGCAGTATAAAAAGGATCAAAGGCTTCTTTTATATCTTCTATTTGATTAAAAAAATCTAAAATAAATAAGTCTTCTGTTTTTTTGCCTAATTTAGATGCAGCTCGATTGAGACGAGATAATGCCTGTACCGCTAAGACTCCTTGTAATTTTTTATCTATATACATTGCTGTCAGTTTGGGCTGGTCAAATCCTGTAAGGTATTTATTGGCAACCACCAATAAGCGATATTCGTCTTTATCAAAGTAATCACGCGTATCGTTTTCGGGAAAGCCATTTAAATCCGCTTCAGTATATTCTTGACCGTCTATTTCTTTAGTCCCCGAAAAAGCAATGGCTATTTTAAAGGGATTGCCTTTTTGCGACAGTAATGTTGACAACGCCTGATAATATCGAATAGCAGATTGAATACTTTGCGTGACCACCATTCCTTTGGCTTTACCTTTTAATTTTTTACTATTCACGACATGAGGAATAAAGTGGTCTAATATGACTTCTGCTTTTGCGTTAATTGCTTTTATATCGTGTTCGACCTTGGCTTTTAGTTTTTTTTGTGCTTTTTTGCTATCAAATAGCGGATTATCTTCTATAGACTTTTGAATTTCATAATAGCTTTTGTAGGTCGTATAATTCGCCAAAACATCTAAAATAAAGCCTTCTTCAATAGCTTGTTTCATAGAGTACAAATGAAATGGTTTAAAACTACCATCACTTTGCTGTGTGCCAAATTTTTCTAAAGTGGTGTTTTTGGGTGTTGCCGTAAAAGCAAAATAAGACGCGTTACCTCGCATTTTACGAGCTGCCATCGCTTTTAAAATCACATCTTGGCTATCTGGCTCATTTTCTTCATCAAGTGCCGTAGATTTGCCCATGACCTGATTCATTTTGTTATGTGCTGAACCACTTTGTGAACTATGTGCTTCATCAATAATTACTGCAAAACGTTTATCGCCTAAATCTTCAATACCATGAATAATAAAAGGAAACTTTTGAATTGTGGTAATAATAATCTTTTTGCCTTCTTCTAAGGCTTTTTGTAATTCTGCTGAGGTATAAGCAGGTGCAATGATATTTTTAACCTCAGAAAACTCTTTGATATTTTCTCGAAGTTGCTTATCCAATAAACGCCTATCTGTTACTACTATCACCGAGTCAAATAGTGGCAATTCTACACTTTTAGCACCTTTGACTTTTTCGTTTATGGGATATGTTTCAATCAGTTGATAGGCTGCCCATGTAATTGAGTTTGACTTGCCTGAGCCTGCGGAATGCTGAATTAAATACGTTTGGCCTGTACCGTGCTGACTCGCATGGGTTACTAATTTTCGCACCACATCCATTTGGTGGTAACGTGGAAAATACAAACTCCGACTGTTTAATGGGTCTTTGCTACTGCCATCTAAACGTACAAAATGTTGAATAATGTTGGCAATACTTTCTTTAGCAAACACATCTTGCCATAAATAGGCAGTTTTATGACCATTTGGGTTAACTGGGTTTCCTGCACCAAAGTTATTGCCTTTGTTAAATGGTAAAAAGAAAGTGCTACTGCCTGACAATTTTGTCGTCATATACACTTCGTCGGTATCAACAGCCATGTGGACTAAACAACGGCCAAAATTAAGTAATGGCTGAGTAATGTCTCTGTCGTTTCGATATTGCTTTTGGCCATGATAGCGTGCATTTTGGCCTGTCCACGCATTTTTTAATTCAAGAGTGGCAAATGGAATACCATTAATAAATAAGACTAAGTCAATTTCTTGATGTGGGTTTTCTACAGAGTAACGTACTTGTCGTGTACTACTAAACAGATTATTAGCAAAGTTTTGTTTGATTTGGCTAGAGCTACTGGCTAACGGTGCAGGATACATTAACAAAAAATAAGCATCATCAATGCTTAAACCTTTTTTGAGCAAATATAACAAACCGTACTTTTTAATCAGTTTATTAAAACGCTCAAGAATTTTTAGTTGCCAATCGTGTGGACTATGTTTTTTTAGCTTTTCAAGTTCTTTGGCTTGAGTGTGGTTTAAAAACTGCCAAAAGTATTGTTCATCTA
>CAYMKA010000137.1:0-1782 GCA_964390935.1 uncultured bacterium | reverse complement strand
TCAAGTTCTTTGGCTTGAGTGTGGTTTAAAAACTGCCAAAAGTATTGTTCATCTAGGGCATAAGTTGCATTAAAGTTTTTAGCTAAACCTAAATGATAGCCTTGACTATAAGAGCCTTTAGGCTCTTGTAGCTGTGTGGCAGTCAGGCCAGTTTTTAGGTTTTCTAGGCAAGTGCCTGTTAAATATTGCTCAATTGTTGATTCTAAGGCTTGTTCATTGGTTTGGCTGACCATGTGTAAACATCCTGTGATTTTATTTAAGTTGGCTTTTGGGCTATTTATCAGTGATTAATTGACATGCGTCAAGCATCTAACCATAATATTGCTGCTCACCTACTATTAAGTAGATAGAGGTGACCCTATCGTTGGGTCTTGAATAATAGGCGACCATTTCCTTATTTGTGCATTTAACATACCTTTATTTTGCCTGTTACGGCACTGTTTATAAGCGTGGCTTTGTACTCTTTGAGCTTGTTTATTTGCTGTTGTTGTATGTCGATGGCTTTGTCGATTTTGGCGGATTGGGTTTCGATGTGGGTGACAATCGCTGTTTGTTCGTCTTTACTTGGGAAAGGTATTTTGATTACACCAAACTCTGCAAAATATAAACGTAATCTCATTTCCATAATGCCACGAGAATGCTTTTTTAATTCTGAGGTACAAAACTTAGTACGAAAAAACAGATGAAAAAAACGTCCATCAATATCTAATATTGGGCGCAAAATATCGTAAGCAGGACTTGTTACGCCATCATAGTCAGAAAGACCAATTGCTCCCATCCATGCAAGTAATTTATTGACAATAAAATCACCTTTTTTCACCATCCAATAACCGTCTGTTGTAGAAGCTTTATTGCCTTTTTCTTCCAATTCTTTTCGAGGCTTCACTCCAATTTCTGTATATACAGACAGTAATTCATGATTATTGTTTATCGGTGCTGGCTCAATAATCAACCTGAATATATTTTTAACTCTCTTAACCTCCCAATGCTCAGGAATTTCACCAATCCATTCCACACCACTATCACGCATAGGTGCATGAGGGTTTAAGCCTTTGGTAACAGCCTGTTGAATCACCAACTGTTTACGCTCTTTAAACAGCTCAATTTGTTTTTGTTTGAGGGCAATGGCTTGGTCTATTTGAGCGGTTTTTTGGTCTAAAAAGTTGGCGATGGCGGTTTGTTCGGGAAGTGGGGGTATTGCAACAATACTGTTAGTTAAAGCAAATCCGTCAACATGAGGAATTCCCATTCCAATAGTATTTCCTCGTAATTGTCTTTCTATCAAAAACGAGAAAAACCAACCAAAATCTTTATTCAAGCCTAAAAATTGAATATGAGCGACTGTAGAAGATATAACACCCTCTCTACTTTTAATAAATTCACCTGAATTAGAGCCGTCCCATAAAAGTAAAATTTCATCTTCATTTATCGTTTTCACATTTTTATCTAATACCCACTGTGTTTTATCACCGCCTCGTAAATACTCCATTGACATATAAACGGGATAATCACCATCAACATTGGATACTATTTTTTTAGGCAATCGCCCTTTCTCAACAGAGGCCAAAAATTTAAAACGCTTAATCTTCCAATGTTCAGGAATTTCCCCCAACCACTCCACTCCCGAATCCTTCATCTGCTCATAACGTGGCATATTGTTTATCATCGTCATCACTCCTTTGATTGGCTTACGCGGTTATCGCTTATTGGTTCACATTTCAGGCGTTTATCAACGCCCTCATGTTCACCAAACGCGCTAATTTTGGCAAAATGCGTAAGCCT